>DASXXY010000402.1:0-9143 GCA_036502805.1 Gaiellales bacterium
GCCGCGACGTTCGCGACGGTGCTCGTCCGCACCCTCGCCGGCGAGGCGCTCGGCAGCGACGCCTACTCGCACCTCGTCTGGGCGCGCGATGCCGTGCGGCACGGGATGACGGGGCACGCGCCGTTCGACTACACCGTGCCGAAGCCGTTCGAGCAGGGCGTCGCCGTGCTCGGCACGAAACTCGGCGCGGCCACGTTCGCGTTCGAGTGGGCCTCGCTCGCCGGCGCCTTCGCGTGCGCCGCGGCGGCCGCCGCGCTCGCCCGGCGCCTCGCGCCGTCTCCGGCCGCGCCGCTCGCGGCCCTGTTCACGCTCTGCCTGCCCGTGCTCTGGCGCGGCGGCCCGCTCGGCGACTCCAACGTGCCCTACGCGGCGCTCGTCGTCGGCGCGGCGGCGGCGGGCATGGGAACGCCCGCCTGCTCCGGGCTGCTGGGGGTGGCGGGAACGCTGCGGCCCGAGGCCTGGGGGCTCTCCGTCGTCAACGCCGTGCTCGGCTGGCGCACGGCGACGCCCGTGGCACGGGCGGTCGCGGTGCTCGCGGCGATCGCGCCGCCCGCGCTCTGGCTGACGCTCGACCGGGTCTTCACGGGGGACTGGTGGTGGTCGAGCGACATCGTCGACGCCTACAACGAGCGCTTCCACCCGCCGCTCCTGCACCTCGGCGGGCTGCCCGAGGCCGTGATCGCGCGCGTCGGCGACGTCTCCACGTGGCCCGTCGCGCTGCTCGCGGTGGCCGCGCTCGCGCTCGGCGCAGAGCGGCGGCCGTTCGACGCGAGCGTCGTCTTCCCGATCGCGCTGATCCTCGCCCTGGCCGTCGTCGTCGTGCGCGGGCAGATCTCCGCCGACGACGTCGGCCGCATGCTGACGGCGCTCGCCGTCTTCGCCGCCGCCGGTGCGGCCGTCGCGCTCACGGCCCACGGCGCCGGCATGGTGCGCGGCTCGCTGGCCGTGATCGCCGTCGCGGCGGTGCCGATCGCCGCCGCCCCCTGGCTCACGGGCGCCGTCCACGACGTCCGCGACCAGGCGCGCCAGGCACGGGCGCTCGAGAAGGTCGTCGCGCCCGCGCTCGAGCGCGAGGCGCCCGACGGCTACGTCGCGCTGCCCCGCCAGTGGCAGGGCCAGCTCGCGCTCTCGTGGGACCGTCCGCGCAGCACGTTCATCCCCGCCAAGGCGATCGGCACGGAGGTGCCCGACAAGTGCCGCGTCGCGGCCCTGATCGTCCCCTCCGACGGCCGCCTCCCGAAATGGATCCGCCAGGTCGCGCTCACGAAGGACTGGCGAGCCGGCGTGCGCGCCGGCGGCTGCAAGCCCTGACCCGACGAGGCCCGGCCCCGAGCGGTCACGGGGAGGTCCCGCGGAGGGGCCTCTGTAGGCTGCGAGTGATGAGCGAGACTCCCGAGAAGAAGCCCGTGACGATGGACACCATCGTCTCCCTCAGCCGCCGGCGGGGGTTCGTGTTCCCCTCCTCGGAGATCTACGGCGGCCTCGGGTCGGCCTACGACTACGCGCACTACGGCGTGCTCATGAAGGGCAACGTGAAGGCCGCGTGGCTGCGCGCGATGGTGCAGGAGCGCGAGGACATCGTCGCGCTCGACTCGGCGCTGATGCTGCATCCGAAGGTCTGGGAGGCCTCGGGGCACGTCGGCGGGTTCTCCGACCCGATGGTCGACTGCCGCGTCTGCAAGCACCGCTTCCGCGCCGACGACCTGCACAACGCGGCGTGCCCGCAGAAGCCCAGCAAGCATCCGGGCGAGGGGCCGAACTGCGACCTCACCGAGGCGCGCGACTTCAACCTCATGTTCGAGACGACGATCGGGCCGGTCAAGGAGTCGGGCACGAGCGTGTTCCTGCGCCCCGAGACGGCGCAGGGCATCTTCATCAACTTCAAGAACGTCCTTCAGATCGCGCGCCGGCGCCCGCCGTTCGGCATCGCGCAGGTCGGCAAGTCGTTCCGCAACGAGATCACGCCCGGCAACTTCCTCTTCCGCACGCGCGAGTTCGAGCAGATGGAGATGGAGTTCTTCGTGCCGCCGGATCAGGCCGACACGTGGTTCCGCTACTGGGTCGAGGAGCGCAAGGGCTGGTACCTGCGCTACGGCATCAAGCCGGAGAACATCCGCGTGCGCGCCCACGACGCCTCGGAGCTCTCGCACTACTCGAGCGGCACGAGCGACCTCGAGTACCTCTACCCGATCGGCTGGGGTGAGCTCGAGGGCATCGCCAACCGCGGCGACTACGACCTCACCCAGCACGCCGAGCACTCGGGCACGAAGCTCGAGGTCGTCGAGCCCGACGGCGCGCGCTACGTGCCGCACGTGATCGAGCCCGCGGCGGGCGCCGACCGCGCGTTCCTGGCCTTCCTCTGCGACGCCTACGACGAGGAGGAGGTCGCGGGCCGCGAGCGCGTCGTGCTGCGCCTGCACCCCGCGATCGCGCCGGTCAAGGCCGCGATCCTGCCGCTGCTCGGCAACGACGCGGCGCAGGGCGAGCGCGCCGCCGCGCTGGCCGCCGAGCTGCGGCCGCAGTTCCAGGTCGAGCTCGACACGAGCGGCGCGATCGGGCGCCGCTACCGCCGTCAGGACGAGATCGGCACGCCGTGGGCGATCACGATCGACCACGAGTCGCTGGAGGACGATGCGGTCACCGTGCGCGACCGCGATTCGCTCGAGCAGGTGCGCGTGCCGATCGGCAGCGTGCGCGCCCTGCTGGACGAGCGGATGGCCGCCGCAAGCGCGCACCGTTGACGGCGTCCGCCGGGTCGGTGAGGATGAGCACCATGGCAGCGCTCGCCACGCCGATCGAGATCCACCTCATCTCCGACTCCACGGGGGACACCGCGGCGCGCGTCGCGCGCGCCGCGCAGACGCAGTTCTCGGGCCACCGCACGACCGTCGTGCGGCATCCGCGCGTGACGACGGTCGACGATCTCGCCGCGCACTACGGGCGCGTCGCATCGCGCACGGGCGTCGTGATCTTCTACACGCTCGTCGATCGCAACCTGCGGCGCGCGCTGGAGGAGCTGTGCACGCGCGACGGCATGCCCTGCTGCGACCTGCTCGGCCCGCCGCTCGAGGCGCTCGCGGCCGCCGCGGGGCACGAGGCCGATCTCGCGCCCGGCCGGCCGATCGGCCTCGACGCCGACTACTTCCGCCGCATCGCCGCCATGGAGTTCGTCGTCAAGCACGACGACGGCCTCAACGGCGAGGGCCTCGAGGACGCCGACCTCGTGCTGATCGGCGTCTCGCGCACGGGCAAGACGCCGCTCTCGATGTACCTCGGCTTCCAGGGCTACAAGACCGCCAACGTGCCGCTCGTGCGCGGCATCGAGCCGCCCGGCAAGCTCTTCCAGATCGACCGCAGCCACATCGTGGGGCTCACCATCGAGCCCGAGCGGCTGGTGCAGATCCGCGGCCGGCGGATGGGCAACCTGGCCGGGGCGCACTCGCGCGACGGCTACGCCGAGCTCAACCGCATCCACGAGGAGCTCGACGAGGCGAGCGCCGTCCAACGGCGGCTCGGCTGCCCGGTGCTCGACGTCTCCAACCTCGCGGTCGAAGAGGCCGCAGTCCGCGTCATCGAACTCGTCGAGGCCCGCGCCACATGAGCGATCAGTACGTCTACGCCTTCGCCGACGCGGCGGAGGTTCCCCGCGAGCTGCTCGGCGGCAAGGGCGCGGGCCTGGCCGAGATGACGCAGCTCGGGCTGCCCGTGCCGGACGGCTTCACGATCACGACCGCCGCCTGCGTGCATGCGATGCACTCGGGCGGCGACTGGCCCGAGGGTCTCGCCGAGCAGATCGACGCCGGCGTCGCGGCGCTCGAGCAGCGCTGCGGGCGCCGCCTCGGCGACGAGTCCGCGCCGCTGCTCGTATCGGTGCGCAGCGGCGCCGCCGTGTCGATGCCCGGGATGATGGAGACGATCCTCAACCTCGGCCTCAACGACGCCGCGGCCGCCGCGCTGGCCGAGGAGACGAGCGACCCGCGCTTCGCCTACGACTCCTACCGCCGCCTGCTGCAGATGTTCGGCGACGTCGTCGCCGGCGTCCCCTCGCACGTCTTCGAGAACGCGCTCGCGCGGCGCAAGCAGGAGCAGGGCGCGAAGCTCGACACCGACCTCACGGGCGACGATCTGCGCGGTCTCTGCACGGAGTTCAAGCGGCTCTACCGCGAGGGCTCGGGCGACGACTTCCCGCAGGCTCCGCGCGAGCAGCTGCGGCTCGCGATCGGCGCCGTGTTCCGCTCCTGGGGCGCGCCGAGGGCGCACGTCTACCGCCGCGCGCACGAGATCTCGGACGAGCTCGGCACGGCCGCCAACATCTGCCAGATGGTCTTCGGCAACCGCGGCGAGAGCTCCGGCACCGGCGTCTGCTTCTCGCGCGACCCCTCGACCGGCGAGCGCGTGCTGTACGGCGAGTTCCTGCAGAACGCCCAGGGCGAGGACGTCGTCGCGGGCATCCGCACGCCGGAGCCGATCGCGCGCATGCACGAGCTCCTGCCCGAGGCCTACGACGAGCTGATCGCCACCGTCGAGCGCCTCGAGCAGCACCACCGCGAGGTGCAGGACATCGAGTTCACCGTCGAGCAGGGCACGCTCTACATGCTCCAGACGCGCACCGCCAAGCGCACGGCCGGCGCTGCGCTGCGGATCGTGCGCGAGTTCGTCGCCGAGGGCGTGATCACGCCGGACGAGGCCGTGCTGCGCATCGATCCGGCGCAGCTCGAGCACCTCCTGCACCCGCGCCTCGACAGCACCGTCGAGGTGCAGCCGATCGCGCGCGGCCTCGGCGCCTCGCCGGGCGCCGCCGTCGGCGCGGCCGTGTTCGACGCCGACACCGCCGCCCGCATGGGTGCCTCCGGCGAGGCGGTCGTGCTCGTGCGCTGGGAGACGACGCCCGACGACATCCACGGCCTGATCCAGGCCCAGGGCGTCGTCACGTCGCACGGCGGCATGACGTCGCACGCGGCCGTCGTCGCGCGCGGCATGGGCAAGCCGTGCGTCGCCGGCGTCGAGTCCGCCAAGATCGACGAGGCCGCGAAGACGCTGACCGTCGGCGACACGGTCGTGCGCGAGGGCGACGTGATCACGATCGACGGCGCCGCGGGCACGCTCATGCTGGGCGCGCTGCCGCTCGTCGCGGCCGAGCTCGGCGACGACTTCGACGCGATCGCGACCTGGGCCGACGAGCGTCGCCGGCTCGCCGTGCGCGCCAACGCGGACACGCCCGAGGATGCCCGGCGGGCGCGCGAGCTCGGCGCCGAGGGCATCGGCCTCTGCCGCACCGAGCACATGTTCATGGCCGCCGAGCGGCTGCCGGTCGTGCGCGAGATGATCCTCGCGACGCAGGACGAGCGCCGCGAGCAGGCGCTCGCGAAGCTGCTGCCGATGCAGCAGTCCGACTTCGAGGCGATCTTCGCGGCGATGGCGGGGCTGCCGGTCACGGTGCGCCTGCTCGACCCGCCGCTGCACGAGTTCCTGCCCGACCGCACGGCGCTGGCCGTCGAGATCGCGCTGGCCGAGCCCGGCCCCGGCCGCGATCGGCTCGAGAAGCTCGCCGAGCGCGTGCGCGGCCTGTCCGAGCAGAACCCGATGCTCGGCACGCGCGGCTGCCGGCTCGCGCTGCTGCACCCCGGCATCTATGCGATGCAGGTGCGCGCGATCGTGCGCGGCGGGCTCGCGGCCGCGGCGCGCGGCGAGGCGGCGCAGATCGAGATCATGATCCCGCTCGTGGCCTACGCCGAGGAGCTGAAGCGCATGCGGGCGCTCGTCGAGGAGGTCGTCGCGGAGGAGCTCGAGCAGGCCGGCCAGGCGCTCGAGATCTCGATCGGCACGATGATCGAACTGCCGCGCGCGGCGCTGCGAGCGGGGGAGATCGCCGAGCACGCCGACTTCTTCTCGTTCGGCACGAACGACCTCACGCAGACGACGCTCGGCTTCTCGCGCGACGACGCGGAGTCGGCGTTCCTCGCGACCTACCTCGAGGCGGGCGTGCTCGAGCGCAACCCGTTCGCGAGCATCGACGTGGACGGCGTCGGCGAGCTCGTGCGCATCGGCGTGGAGCGCGGTGGAGCGGCCAAGCCCGGCATCAAGCTCGGCGTCTGCGGCGAGCACGGCGGCGATCCCGCGTCGGTCGCCTTCTTCCACGCCGCCGGCCTCGACTACGTCTCGTGCTCGCCCTTCCGCGTGCCGATCGCCCGCCTCGCGGCGGCGCGCGCGGCGCTCGGTGACGGGGCGTGAGCGAGCCCGCGATCGATGCGGCGCTGACGCCCGGCGAGGCGCTCGCGCCGTGCGGCGTCGCGATCGTCGTCGACACCATCCGCGCGACGACGACAGCGCTCTACGCGCTGCGCCAGGGCTACGGCGAGGTCATCTGCTGCGGCAGCGTCGAGGATGCTCGGGCGGCCGCGGCCGAGATCGGGCCGGGCGCCATCCTCGCCGGCGAGCGCGAGTGCGTGCGCATCGAGGGCTTCCACCTCGGCAACTCGCCGCGCGAGTTCGACGCCGGCCAGCCGCTCGGCGACGTGCTCGTGCTGACGACGACGAACGGCACGCGCGCCGTGTTGCAGGCGCAGGCCGAGGCCACGACGGTGCTCGTCGCCGCGCTCGCGAACCTCTCGGCGACGGCGTCCCACGCCGCCCGGCTGACGCGCGCCGCACGCGACCGCGTGGCCGTGCGCTGCGCCGGCGTGCGCGGATCCGTCGCGCTCGACGACACCTACACGGCGGGTCGCCTCGTCGACGCGATCGCGTCCTACCTGCCGGAGTGGCCGCTCGGCGACGCGGCCGCGCTCGCGCGCGCCAGCGCGGCCGCCTACACGTCGGCCTTCGGCGCGCTCAGCGCGTCGCAGAGCGCGCGCGACCTCGTGCGCGCGAACCTGACCGAGGACGTGCGCATCTGCGCACAGGTCGACGCGGTCGACATCATCGCGATCGCGGAGCCGCTCGCCGGCGGCCGCGCGCGCGTCACCGCGCTGGGGTAGGTCGCCGCGCGGCGACGTCGACGTGCTTGCCCGTGGACGTGCTGCGCGCGAAGGCCTGGGCGGCGCATGCACGATCGGGGTCAGACCCGTTACGGCGGAGGTGGATCCTCCGTCGCGTGCCCGTGCACCTTGCTGCGCTCGAAGCGGCGCCAGAAGCCGAGGCCGATCACGGCGACGGTCACGACCGCGACGACGCCGCCGACGCCGAGCGCCTTCTCGATCACGTCCAGCGAGTGGCCGAAGAAGTAGCCGAGGCCGATCACCGAGATGCACCAGGTGATGCCGCCGGCGGCGTTCCAGAGGAAGAACACGCGCCACGGCATGTGCACCATGCCGGCGATCCAGGCGCCGAAGATGCGCAGCCCGAAGATCCAGCGCGCCACGAACACCGTCTTGCCGCCGTGGCGGGCGAAGAACGTCTCGCCCCAGGCCAGCGAGCTCTCGATGCGGCCGACGGAGGCGAGCCGCATGACGACGCGGCGCCCGCCGAAG
Organism: Gaiellales bacterium; assembly: GCA_036502805.1. Lineage (GTDB taxonomy): Bacteria > Actinomycetota > Thermoleophilia > Gaiellales > JALYLC01 > JALYLC01. The sequence goes on from DASXXY010000402.1 coordinate 7,467, forward strand.
CGGCCGATCGCGTAGCCCGCGTTGTCGCCGATGATGGCGGCGGCCGAGCCCACGACGATCGCGATCCAGGGGTCGATGCGGCCCTGCGACGCGGCCACGCCGGAGAACAGCAGGACGGTCTCGCCGGGCAGCGGCAGGCCGGCCGTCTCGAGCAGGACGGGCACGAAGATGACGAGGTAGCCGTAGCTCGCGTAGAGGTCGAGCACGCGGTTGAGCGAGACGCTCGGCTCGAAGTGGATGTAGGCGAACGCGACCGCAGCGATCAGCACCACGACGGCGGCGGCGATCACGTACATGCGGCGGCGGCTGCGCTGCACGGGCGGCGCCTCCGCGGCGGTATCGCTCACCCCATCACCCGCGAGTCACCGTAGCATGCCGTTTCATGCTGCATGCCCTCGAAACCGTCCGCTCCGGCATGCCCTCGGCACGCCGCTCCGTGTATCTCAACGCCGGCACCTGGGGGCCGCTGCCGACGCGTGCCGCCGACGCGATGCGCGCCCGCGCCGACGACGTCGAGACGCGCGGGCGCATCGGCTCGGCCGGCTACGCCGAGTTCGTGCGCATCCGCGAGGCGGCCCGCGCAGCGCTCGCCGAGTCGATGACGAGCGACCCGTCGCGGATCGCGCTCACGCACTCCACGAGCGGCGGGATCAACCTCGTGCTCGGCGGGATGACGTTCGCGGAGGGCGACGAGATCGTCACGACGGACAACGAGCATCCGGGGCTGCTCGAGCCGCTGGGCGCGCTCGAGCGCCGCTACGGCATCGTCGTGCGCGTCGCGGAGGTGCTGCACGGCGGCGACGCGCTGGCGGCCGTGTCGGCGCTGATCGGCCCGCGCACGCGCGCCGTCGCGCTTTCGCACGTGCTCTGGGCGAACGGCCGCGTGCTGCCGCTGGCCGAGATCTCCGCCGCCGCCCACGCGGCCGGGGCGGTCGTCGTCGTCGACGGCGCGCAGGGCACGGGCGCGATCCAGGTCGATCCGGCCGCGCTCGGCGTCGACGCCTACGCCGGGCCCGGCCAGAAGTGGCTGTGCGGGCCGAACGGCATCGGCTTCCTGTGGCTCGCCGAGGGCTTCGAGGAGCGCATCGAGGTGGCCGCACCGAGCTACTACTCGCGCGACTACCGCAGCGAGGGCGCGCCGTTCTGGCCGGGAGCGCGTCGGCACGACGGCGCCTCGCTCAACAGCTCCTGCCTCGCCGGGCTCACGGCCGCGATCGAGTTCCGGCGCGAGCTCGTCGGCTGGGCCGAGGGCGCCGCGGCGATGGCCTCGGTGCGGGCGCGCTGCGTCGAGCTGCTCGCGGCCGTGCCCGGCGTCGAGCTCGCGGCCGACAGCGAGGGCGCCGCGCCGCTCGTCGCGTTCACGGTCGCGGGCCGCACGGCAGAGGACGTCGTCACGGCGCTCGAGGGCGCGGGCGTGCTCGCGCGCTCCCTGCCCGGGCTCGACTGGGTGCGCGTCTCGATCGGCTACTGGGTCTCGGACTCCGATCTCGAGCGCCTCGCCGCGGCGCTGCGCGCGCTCGCGTAGGTGGCTCCCGGCGACTTCACGCTCGCGGCCGAGGACGGCAGCGCGCGCGCCGGGCTGCTGACGACGGCGCACGGCACCGTCGAGACGCCCGTCTTCATGCCCGTCGGCACGCGCGCGACCGTCAAGGGGGTGGATCCGCGCGAGCTCGAGCA
>DASXXY010000403.1:0-5501 GCA_036502805.1 Gaiellales bacterium
CTCGACCTCGCCGCCGAAGGTGCGCAGGCGATCGCGCAGCTCGGCGGCCGCGCGCACGGCGCGCACGGCATCGTCCTCGCGCACGCGCGGGATCCCGAAGGCCGCCATGACGGCGTCGCCGACGAACTTCTCGACCGTGCCGCCATGCCGCTCGAGCACCTCGCGCGCGGTCGCGAAGAACGTCGTCATGACCCAGCGCACCGACTCGGGGTCGAGCCGCTCGCCGAGCGCCGTCGAGCCCGTGGCGTCGGCGAACACGAGCGTCACGACCTTGCGCGTCTCGGCCACGGCCGCCGTGGGCAGCTCCGCGCCGCAGAAGCCGCAGAGGCGGAAGCGCTCGGGGTTCTCCTCGCCGCAGCTCGGGCAGATCATCGGCGGAGCCTAGGCCACGGGCGGCCTGTCTTGCTGGCTGCCCACGCCTCCGGAAAGCGCAGGCCGCGGCTGCCGCTCGCCCTCGCCGGCGGCGTCCGTGACGCTGCGCTCGGGCTTCTGGGACGGCTGCAAGGCCAACGCCGGAGCGCTCGAGATGAGCTGGCGCGGGCACGTCACGGAGCGCGCCGACGACGGCTCGATCGTCGCCGCCCGCCTCGAGCTGCCCGAGTTCCACCGCTGGGGGCGCGTCGAGGTGACGGGCCGCGACGGCGTCTCGGGCGGGCCTGGACGAACCTCGTGCGCGACACCGGCGGCGCGCCCGTCTAGCGCTCTCACCCGGCACGCGCGGCGAGCGCGCGGTCGAGTCGCGCCCAGAGCGCGTCGGCCACGCCCGGCCGGAACAGCTCCGCGCGGAACGCCGCCTGCTCGTCGAGGTACTTGGCGGAGCGCGGCCCGCCCGCCTCGACGTTCGCGATGCGGTCGGCGAGCTTGACGCGCACGGCGTCGTCGAGCGCGCGGATGCGCGGATACGCGGCCGCCTTCCGCTCGGCGCGCGTGGCTCCCGCAGGATCCGAGACGGCGTCGACGATGTCGGCGAGCCTCGCCCCGAACGCCCGCGCGATGTCGGCGTGCTCCGCGTCGGTGTCCTCGATCGTGTCGTGCAGGTAGGCCGCGCTCATGAGCACCGGGTCGTCCCCGTAGCCGCAGTCGCGCAGCACCTCGGCCGCGGCGAGCAGGTGCGTGGCGTAGGGCCGGCCGCCGTAGCACTGGCCGCCGTGCCTGGCGCGGGCCCAGGCGAGGGCGCGCTCGGGCTCGGGTGCATCCTCGTCCGTCATGGCAGCGCCGGATCATAGGCCCGGCACTGCGCCTACGGTGAGGAGGATGCAGCGAAGCGAAGGAACACTGTGGCTCTCGCCCACCGACCTGAGCGGCTACCTCGAGTGTCCACACTCGACGACGCTCTCGCTGGAAGTGGCAGAGGGGCTGCGTGCCAAGCCGTCGACTGTCAATGCCTACACGAAGATGATCTTCGCGAAGGGCAATGAGCACGAGCTGGCCTACCGCCGGCAGCTCGTCGCGTCCGGCCGCACCGTCGTCGAGGTCGAGCTCGACCCGGACGACTGGGAGGCCGGCGCGGCGCGCACGGAGGAGCTCATGCGCGCCGGCGCGGACGTCATCTACCAGGCGCCGTTCGCCTACTCGGGCTGGCGCGGCGTGGCCGACTTCCTCGAGCGGATCGACGAGCCCTCCGCGCTCGGCGACTGGTCGTACGAGGCGGTCGACACGAAGCTCGCGCGCACCGCCGCGCTGCCGCACCACGCGCTGCAGCTCGTCTTCTACGCGACCGGCATCGAGCGCGTGCAGGGACGCCGGCCGAAGGACGTGCACGTCGAGCTCGGCTCCGGCCGGCGCGAGACGATCCGCCTGCGCGAGATCGACTCCTACGCGTTCTACGCGCGCACGGGCATGAGCCACGCCATCGAGCGCCGCCAGCCCACCGAGCCGATCCCCTGCGAGCACTGCCAGTTCTGCCGCTTCCAGCCGACGTGCACGAAGGTCTGGGAGGACGTCGATCACCTGACGCGAGTGGCAGGCCTGCGGCGCGACCACATTCCGCTGCTCGAGACCTGCGGCGTGACGACGCTGACGCAGCTCGCCGAGCTCTCGCCGGGCTCCGATGTGGAGGGGATGCAGCCGGCCGCGCTCGCAGCCGTGACGCAGCAGGCGCGGCTCCAGCGCGAGGCCGTGCCCGGCCAGGCGCCGCCCTACGAGCTGCTGCCGACGGCCGAGGGCCGCGGCTTCGCGCTGCTGCCCGAGGCCTCCGCGGGCGACGTCATGTTCGACTTCGAGGGCGACCCGTTCTGGACGCCCGCCCGCGGCCTGATGTTCCTCGTCGGCCTGCTGCTGCGCGACGGCGACGGCTGGCGCTACGAGGCCATCTGGGCGCACGACCGTGCAGCCGAGCGGCATGCCTTCGAGCGTCTCGTCGACCTGCTCACGACGCGCCTCGCCGAGCATCCCGACATGCACGTCTACCACTACAGCGCGGCCGAGACGTCCGAGGTCAAGCGGCTGATGGCCGAGCACGCGACGCGCGAGGCCGCCGTCGACGACCTGCTCCGGCGCGGCGTCTTCGTCGACCTCCTGACGGTCACGAAGCAGGCCCTGCGCGCGGGCGTGCGCAGCTACTCGCTCAAGCAGACCGAGCTGCTCGCCGGCTTCGCGCGCTCGGCGGCGATGGGCTCCGGCTCGGATGCCGTGCTCGGCTACGAGCGCTGGCGCGCGAGCCGCGACCAGTCCGAGCTGGACGCCATCGCGGCCTACAACGAGGAGGACTGCGAGGCGACGCTCGCGCTGCGCGACTGGCTGCTCGCGACCCGCCCGCGCGGCGTCGCCGGTCCGCTGCCGATCGGCCCCGCCGAGGCCACGCCGGAGACGCTCGAGTCGACGGGCGAGCGCGAGCGCACGCGCGCGGCCCTGACCGTGGGCCAGGAGGCGGGGTCGCCGCGCTGGCTCGCCGGCGAGCTGCTCGAGTACCACGCCCGCGAGGCGCGCCCGGCGTGGTGGCGCTGGTACGAGCTCGAGGCGATGGACGAGAGCGAGCTGATCGCCGACCGCGAGGCGCTCGGCGGGCTCGAGCTGGTCGGCGAGCACGTCGACGGCAGCCAGGTCGAGTACCGCTTGCACTTCCCGCCGCAGCGCACGAAGGTCGCGCGCGGCGAGTGGTGCGACCACGAGACCGGCGCCAAGGTGCACGTCCTCGGGGTCGAGGAGGCGACGGGCACGCTCGTCATGCGCCGCGCTGCGAGCAGCGGCGACAAGCCGCTGCCGCGCGCGCTCGTGGACGGCACGCCGTATCCGACGGGCCTGCAGCGCGCCGCGCTCCTGCGCCTCGCCATCGCCATCCGCGACGGCGAGCCCCGCTACCGCGCCCTGCGCGACGTGCTCGCGCGCGAGCTGCCGCGCCTCGCGGGCCTGCCCGCGGGCAGCGACCTGCAGACGCTCGAGCTGGAGCGGCAGCGGGAGCTCGCGCGTGCGCTCGACGAGAGCACGCTCGTCGTCCAGGGCCCGCCCGGCACCGGCAAGACCTGGCTCGGCGCGCGCCTGATCACCGATCTCCTGCGGCGCGGCAAGCGCGTCGGCATCACGGCGATGAGCCACAAGGCGATCAGCAACCTGCTCGACGAGGTCGAGCGGGCGGCGGCGTGCGAGGGCGTCTCCTTCCGCGGCGCGCGCAAGGCCGCGGGCGGCTGGACGCCGGGCGAGGACGCTCAGACGGAGATCGTGAAGGGCAAGACGGACGCCTGCTTCGAGCCGGAGTTCACGCTCGTCGCCGGCACGACGTGGACGTTCGCGGCCGAGTGCGCCGACGCGCAGCTCGACTACCTCGTGATCGACGAGGCCGGGCAGCTCTCGCTCGCCGACGCGCTCGCAGCGGGCACTTCGGCGCGCAACCTGATCCTGCTCGGCGACCCGCTGCAGCTCCCGCACGTCTCGCAGGCGATCCACCCCGAGGGCACGAGCCTGAGCGTCCTCGCGCACATGCTCGGCGGGCTCGCGACCGTGCCGGGCGACCGTGGCGTCTTCCTCGCCGAGACGCGGCGCATGCACCCCGGCGTCTGCTCGTTCATCTCCGACGAGGTCTACGAGCAGCGGCTGCACGCGCACCCCGACTGCGCCCGCCAGTCCGTCGGCGGGCATGCGGGCATCCGCTGGCTGCCGGTCGCGCACGCCGGCAACGCGTCCAGTTCGCCGCAGGAGGCCGAGGCCATCCGCGGCGAGATCGCGCGCCTCGTCGGCGAGCCCTACCGGGACATGGAGGGCCGCGAGCGCGCGCTGACCCACGCCGACGTGATGGTCGTCGCGCCCTACAACGCGCAGGTGAACCTGCTCGCGGATCGCCTGCCCGACGGCGTGCGCATCGGCACGGTCGACCGCTTCCAGGGACAGGAGGCGCCCGTCGTCTTCTTCTCGATGGCGACCTCGAGCGGCGAGGACGCACCGCGGGACGTCGGCTTCCTGTTCAGTCGCGAGCGCCTCAACGTCGCCATCAGCCGCGCCCGCTGCATCGCCTATCTGGTCTGCTCGCCGGCGCTCTTCCAGACGCGAGCGAAGACGCTCGAGCAGATGCGCCTCGTCTCCACGCTGTGCGCCCTGGCCGATGCCGCGGAGGCCGCTGCGGACGTCGCGGCGGCCTGAAAAACGGCTCCGCAGAACTCCTAGCCCATCTCTGGGCACAGCGCGCGGACAATCGTTACAAGGTACCGTGGCCCTATGGCTGCTCGAAAATCGCTGCACGTCACACGATCGCGGTCTTCGCGCGGAGCGAGCGTGCTCGCTTGGCGCCTGTGACCGACGACGCCACGCGCACCGCTCCTGCCGGCGACCGCCTCGACGTCCAGGTCTCCCTGTCCGTCAGCACGGTCGACGCGGTCGTCGTGCGCAAGGGCCTCACCGCCGTCACCAAGCCCTCGCGCGAGGTCGCCTGGCGCGGCCCGGCGCGCTTCGCGGCCCGCATCCACGAGACGCTCGCCGAGCTCCATCAGCTCGTCGTCATCCGCGACCCGGGCTGCGTCTCCCTGTCCGAGCACGCGATCCTCTGCGTCGACAAGGCACTCGGCCAGTTCAGCGCCGCCGACCCCGACATGGACGCGTTGCGCGAGGAGGTGCGCGGCCTCCATCTCGACGCCTGCGGCGCCGTCCCGCCGAAGCCCGCGGCGCTCGCCGCACGGCTCGTCGAGCTGGCCGAGAAGACCGACCACGAGTGGATGCACGACGCGCCCGAGCGCTACCGCGCCCTGCTCGGCGACTCGGGCCTGGCCGCGCTCGACGCGGTCCTGACACGCAAGCTCGCCGCGATGCCGGCCGACTCGCGCGCAGCGCTCTCGCACGCCGGTCTCACGCTGCGCGCGATGAGCGAGTCGCTCGCGCGCGCGCTCGGCGACATCGACCGCCTCGTGCGCGAGCTCGCGAACGATCTCGAGACGCCCGCGCGCTACGTGCGGATCGCCCACGAGCTCGAGTCGGCCGCCCGCAAGGACGACGCCGTCGACTGGCTGCAGCGCGGCATCGCCGCCCATGGCGCCGACGACGCGACGCTGCGTGAGTCGCTCGTCTCCGCCTACCTG
>DASXXY010000404.1:0-15077 GCA_036502805.1 Gaiellales bacterium
CCGTGTTGCAGGCCTGGCACCCGTTGTTGCGCGACTGGCGTCTGAGATGCCGTCCGGTCGGCACGGCGATCCCGAGGAGGCGGTGTGGCGGATGAACGGGTGCAGACCGCGATCGACGGCGAGCTGCAGCTGCTCGAGGCGCACGTGCGCGCCTCTTCCGAGCTGCTCGAGGCGGTGCTCGATCCCGAGTTCAGCGAGATCGGGGCGTCGGGCACGCGCTGGAGCCGCGCGGCCATCATCGCGGCGCTCACCGGTGTGCTGCTCGCGCCGTGGCTCGTCCACCTGACGTTCACGACGAGCGCGGGTGGGCGTCGCGTCCACCGCAGCTCGCTCTGGCGCCGCTCCGGTGATCGCTGGCAGATCTACTTCCACCAGGCCACCCCGGCACCGGAGGTCTGAGCCGGTGCCTCCGATCCCGCAGCCGGCGCGCCGCGAGCCGCGCTCCCTGCCCGTCCGGCGCGCGGCCCTGCCGCTCGCCGGGCCGCCCGAGATCGCCGGGGGCGTCGCCAAGTGGGAGGGCGTGCGCGTCGAAGGCACGCCGCCCGAGGTGGTCGCAACCGGCAGCGCGGCGTTCTTCGACTGCGACCTCGACGGCCTCTCGCTCGCCGGCGAGCGCATCGAGCTGCGCCTCGTCGACTGCACCGCGACGGCGCTCGACCTCGCGAACGCAGAGCTCCCGGGGCTCGAGCTGACGTGCACGGTGCTGCGCGACAGCCGCCTCGTCGGAGCCGCGCTCGGGGGCGCCCTGCGCGACGTCGTCATCAGCGACTGCGTGCTCGATCTCGCCTCGCTGCGCATGTGCACGCTCTCGCGCTGCGAGCTCCGCGGGTGCTCGCTCGTCGAGGCCGGCCTCTACGCTGCCGATCTCGAGTCCGTGCTCTTCGACGGCTGCGACCTCACCGCAGCGGACGTCTCGGGCGCGACGTTCGACCGCTGCGAGCTCGAGCGCTGCACGCTGCAGGACCTGCGCGGCATCGACGCGCTGCGCGGCGCGCGGATCCCGCTCGCCGACCTCCTGCCGATCACGCCGCTGCTCGCGAGCGCGCTCGGCATCGTCGTGACCGAGTAGCCGGGCGCGCGGCTCGTTGCGTCCCTCGGCGATGCTCTAGGCTGGCTCCCCTCGGAAACCGGAGGGACAATGGCAGACGCGACGTACGACTTCATCATCGTCGGGGGCGGATCGGCCGGGTGTGCGCTCGCCAACCGGCTGAGCGCCGATTCGTCCAACCGGGTGCTCGTCCTCGAGGCGGGCCGGATGGACTCGAAGTGGGACATCTTCATCCACATGCCTGCGGCGCTGACGTGGCCGATCGGCAGCCGCTTCTACGACTGGAAGTACGAGTCCGAGCCCGAGCCGCACATGAACGGGCGCAAGGTCTACCACGCGCGCGGCAAGGTGCTCGGCGGCTCGAGCTCGATCAACGGGATGATCTTCCAGCGCGGCAATCCGCTCGACATCGAGCGCTGGGCGCACGACCCCGGCATGCAGTCGTGGGATTACGCGCACTGCCTGCCGTACTTCAAGAAGATGGAGACGTGCCTGGCCGGCGCCGACGAGTACCGCGGCGGCGACGGGCCCCTGCAGCTCGAGCGCGGTCCGGCCACGAACCCGCTCTTCAAGGCCTTCTTCGAGGCCACCCAGCAGGCCGGCTACACGCTCACCTCCGACGTCAACGGCTACCGCCAGGAGGGCTTCGCGCCCTTCGACCGCAACATCCGGCGCGGCCGGCGGCTGAGCGCGGCGAGGGCCTACCTGCACCCCGTGCTCAAGCGCCCGAACCTCGAGCTGCAGACGCGCGCGCAGGTCACGCGCGTGCTCTTCGAGGGCACGCGCGCCGTCGGCGTCGAGTACCGCGCCGGCCGGGGCCCGCTCAAGCAGGCGCGCGCCGCCGAGGTCATCCTCTGCGGCGGCTCGATCAACACGCCGCAGATCCTCGAGCTCTCCGGCATCGGCGACGCGAAGGCGCTCGGCGCGCTCGGCATCGACGTCGTGCACGACCTCCCCGGCGTCGGCGAGAACCTGCAGGATCACCTCGAGGTGTACGTCCAGTACTCGTGCACTCAGCCGGTCTCGGTCGCCCCCGCGATGCGCTACCGAGCCCGCCCGAGCGTGTTCCTGAAGTGGCTGCTGCTGCGCAGCGGTCCCGGTGCCACGAATCACTTCGAGGGCGGCGGCTTCGCGCGCTCGAACGACGACGTGATCTACCCCAACCTGATGTTCCACTTCCTGCCGGTCGCCGTGCGCTACGACGGCTCGTCGCCTGCGGGCGGCCACGGCTACCAGGTGCACATCGGGCCGATGTACTCCGACGCGCGCGGGTCGGTGCACATCACGACGCGCGACCCGTTCGCGAAGCCCGCGCTGCGCTTCAACTACCTCTCGACCGAGCAGGACAAGCGCGAGTGGGTCGAGGCGGTCGGCGTCGCGCGCACGATCCTCACGCAGCCGGCCTTCGAGCCGTTCAGCGGCGGCGAGCTCTCGCCCGGGCCGAGCGTGTCGACGCCGGACGAGATCCTCGAGTGGGTCCGCAAGGATGCCGAGACCGCGCTGCACCCGTCGTGCACCTGCAAGATGGGCACGGGCGCGGATGCCGTCGTCGATCCCGAGAGCATGCGCGTGCACGGCGTCGACGGCCTGCGCGTCGTGGACGCGTCGGTGTTCCCGTACGTGACGAACGGCAACATCTATGCGCCCGTGATGATGGTCGCCGAGAAGTCCGCCGACCTGATCCTCGGCAACACGCCCCTCGCGCCGCTCGACGTCCCCTTCTTCCGCCGCGACAAGGAGATGCCGGAGGCGCAGGCAACCGCCACGTAGCGCGTGGAGGCGCCGCGCCGAACTGCCGCAACACGGGGGTCTGCGCAACACGGGGGTCTGACCCGCAACGCGCGGGTCAGACCCCCGTGTTGCAGGCCTGAGCCCGTTGTTGCGCCTGCTTACTCGGTCGCGCGCTTCAGCCGGCGGCCGATCTGGGAGCGGTGCACGCCGAGGTGGTGGGCAATGTCGGCCTTGCTGTATCCGTGGCGGAAATGGGCGATCGCGATCGCCGCGTCCGAATCGACCCTGAGAAGGTCAGCGAGCGACGGCTTCGCCGGCGGACGCGGAACGCCGTGTTCGTCGAGCCTCGTCGCGAGCACGCCGTCGGCAACCCACGCGGCGTAGTTCTCGGCGGATCCGCACGCGTCCAAGAAGGGCCGAGATTCGAGCCACAGAGGGTGCGGGCGCAGCCCAGCGGTTGCTGCGTAGCTCGACCACGCCCAGTCCCCCGGTGACTCGCAGAGGCCGGCGCGGACGGGGTTGAGGGGAACGTAGCGCGCCAACTCGAGGAGATGGCCGTCGTCCTCGATGAGGCGCGAGCCGAAACGGCCCTGATAGAGGTGGCCGTACCGCTCATGACGTTGGTTGAACGACTGCGCCGTGCACGTCCCGAGCCAGTGCATCGCGCGCGACAGGTTTCCCAGCCGCGATGTGAGAAGCAGATGCGTGTGGTTCGGGAGAAAGCACCAGGCGTGGCAGTGGAGCTCGAAACGGGTGACGACCCGCTCGAGGTATCCGATCCCTCGCGTGTAGTCGGACGCGTCGAGCGCGACCTTGCTCTTGGCGACGCCGCGAACGAAGACGTGGTGGACGGCGCCCGGGTAGTCGATTCTCAGTGGTCTAGGCATGTGCCGAAGGTTTCACACCCGGCTGCACATCTCCGCACCGATGTGTGCCGAGTTCGTACCAACCACGCAACAGCGGGGGTCAGGCCTGCAACACGGGGGTCTGACCCGCGCGTTGCGGGCCAGACCCCGTTGTTGCACTCCCGCGCTTGACAGGTGACTCATTAGTCACCTATTATCTCACCCATGGACGACGTCTTCGGGGCACTGGCGGATCCGACTCGGCGGGCGTTGCTGGACGCCCTGTTCGAGGAGGACGGCCAGACGCTGGTCCGGCTCCAGGGACGGTTTTCCATGACTCGGTTCGGCGTCATGAAGCACCTGCGGGTGCTCGAGGATGCCGGCCTGGTCGTCAGCAAGCGGCGGGGGCGCGAGAAGCTGCACTTCTTGAACCCGGTGCCGATCCGGCTCGTCCACGACCGGTGGGTGAGCAAGTTCGCGGAGCCCTGGACGGCGGGGCTGAGCGAGATCAAGCAGCGATTGGAGAGTCCGATGGAGAAGGTGTTCGAGATCTACATCCGCACGACGCCCGAGCGGCTGTGGGAGGCCATCACGGATCCCGACATCCGCAGCAAGTACAACTTCGGCGCGCGCGTCACGAGCGACTGGACGGTCGGGTCGCGCTACGAGATGAGCGCACCGGGCGCGCCCGGGCCACTCGGCGAGGGCGAGAACCTCGAGGTGGATCCGCCGCGTCGACTCGTCCAGAGCATGCGCGCGCTGTGGGGCGAGGACGTCGTGGCCGAGGGCACCTCGCGCGTGACGTGGGAGATCGAGCCGATCGGCGACGACTCGTGCCGGCTGACGGTCACCCACGACCAGCTGCGCGACGGCGCGAACGACCAGCTCTACGGCGGCTGGCCGATGATCCTCTCGGGCCTCAAGACGTGGCTCGAGACGGGCGAGCTGCTGACGACGCCGGGCTCGCTGCTCTACACCTGAGCGCCGCTCGCGTACGCACGGGCGGGGGCGTCCCCGCCCGTGCGAGGGGAGGCGAGGCCGGCGCACTGCCCTCCACCTGAGCGTGGCTCGTGTCCGCACGGGCGGGGCGCCCCTTGGCCGTGCGAGGGCCGACGACGCCGGCTCGTCGTTCTCCGTCCGAGCGCCACGCGCGTCCGCACGGGCGGAGCGAATACTCGGCCCGTGCGAAGGGGATCGGCGCGGATTCACCATTCGATGACCACGGACCCCCGCCGCGATCACTAGCCTGGGACGCGTGCAGCGCCCGCTCGTGCTGGCACACCGCGGCGCGTCGCGCGCGGCTGCCGAGAACACCCCCGAGGCTTTCCAGCTCGCTCTCCGGCTGGGCGCCGACGGCGTGGAGCTGGATGTCCGTCGCGCGGCCCGCGGCGAGCTCGTCGTCTACCACGACCGCGAGCTCACCGGGACGCCGATCCGCCGCCTCGTCGAGCCGCCCCTGCCGAGCCTCGCGGCGGCGCTCGATGCGAGCGCCGGCGGGCTCGTGAACGTCGAGCTCAAGACCGACGGCGACGTCCCCGGCGGCGTGGCGGCGGCGTTCTGCGGCTTGCTCATGCAGCGCGGGTACCGCGACCGCGTGCTCGCTTCGTCGTTCGACCCGGTCGCCCTGCGCACCGTGCGCGCGCTGCGGCCGAACGTCCCGACGGCGCTCGTGATCGGCGCCGAGGACGACGTCGGCGCGGCGCTCATCGAGGCCGCGCGCGCCCACCACCGCGCGCTCCACCCGAAGTCGGAGCTCGTCGACCGCCTGCTGGTCGAGCACGCCCGGGCACTCGGGATCGCGCTGCATGCGTGGACGGTCAACGACGCGGACGAGGTCGCGCGGCTCGCGCGGCTCGGCGTGGACGGCGTCATCACGGACGTGCCGGACATCGCGCTCGCGGCGCTGTAGCCGGCGCGCGAGCCGGCCGAGCGGTCGCCCGAGCAGGAAACGAGCGATGCGCAAATCCAGTCCGCCGGCCTTGCGCGTAGGCACGGGAGGAGACTGTTAGGGTCTCCTAAGCGACGGGCGGTCGCTTGTTGTCCGGTGACCCCGATCGCAAGGAGCACGTCCCGATGCCCAGATTCCGCCCGCGCCTCACGGCCCTCGCCGTGACGGGCGCCGCACTCGCGGTCGCCGTCCCGGCGCTCGCTGCCGGCGGCACGACCACGAGCGAGAAGCTCGTGAACTTCAAGATCGTCGGCCCGTCCAAGGTCAAGGCCGGCGCCGTCACGTTCAAGGTCGCCAACAGCGCGACGATCGGCCACGAGATGGTCGTGATCCGGACGGCCACGAAGGCCTCCAAGATCCCGCTCGAGAACGGCCGCGCCTCCGAGGCCGGCAGCGTGGGCGAGGTCGAGTTCAAGGCCGGCAAGGCGGGCACGCTCAGGCTGACGCTCAAGCCGGGCCACTACGTGCTGCTGTGCAACGTCGGCAGCCACTACAAGCTCGGGATGTACAAGGACCTGACCGTCACCTGAGGGCGCGGGACGGAGCGCGCCGGCCGTGCCGCTTCGCTAGGTTGGGCCGATGACATCGACCCAGCCCGAGCGGATCACCGTCGGCGCGCTCTCCGTGCGCTTCCTCGTCGAGAGCGACGACTCGAACGGCACGGTCTGCATGTTCGAGTGCGGCGTGCCGGCGAACGCGCAGATGCCGATGGCGCACAGCCACGACGCCTTCGAGGAGACGGTCTTCGGGCTGTCCGGGTGCACGACGTACACGGTCGCCGGCGAGACGATCGAGCTGAACCCGGGCGACAGCACGTGCATCAAACGCGGCGTCGTCCACGGCTTCGCGAATCACGGCGATGTGGACGCGACGTTCCTCGCGATCATCAGCCCGGCGCTCTTCGGCGCGCAGTACTTCCGCGACGTCGGCGCGGTGCTCGCGGCCGCCGCCGGCGGGCCGCCCGACAAGGCCGCGCTGGGCGCCATCATGCGCGAGCACGGCCTCACGCCCGCGCCGCCGCCGCCGAGCGCCTGATCAGGCGAGCCCGGCGACCGCCCAGTCCTTCGCGTCGTCCTCGGCGAAGCGCAGCAGCGCCTCCGCCTCGGCCGTCAGCGCCTTCACCGCCCGCGCCGGAAGCGCGGCGAACGGCGATGCGGTCAGCGTCGCCACGCCGCGCGCCCGCTTGACCTCCCACGTGCCCGCGACCATGCCGTCCCAGAGGAACGTCGCGCGCACGCGCAGGTTCTTCGTCACGATCAGGCCGCGGTGCTCGTCGGCCAGGAGCCGGGAGCGATCGCCGTGCGCGAGCACGAGGTTGTCGAACTCGGGCAGGAAGCGCGCGGGCGCCGGCACGTCCTCGCCCGGGCGCGGCGCGTCCGGCAGGTCGAACAGCTCGCGGCGGCCGCGCTCGCCGCGGAAGACGCGCAGCTGCGGGCGCAGCTCCTCGAACACGGGTGCGAGCCCCTGCAGTCCCGACCACGTCTGAGCGTCTGCGGCACTCGCCGGTCCGAAGGCCGCGAGGTAGCGCAGGACGAGCTGCTCGGGCGGCCCGCGCTCGGCGATCGGGCGGCCTCCGAGCCACGGCTCCGCGAGCGTGAAGCCGGCGACGGACGGGAAGCCCCAGCGCGCGTCGGCGACGGGCACCATGACGAGCGGCAGGTGGGTGCGCACGGCGTAGCCGAGCGCACGGTCGTTGACCTCGGGGAACCGCTCCTGCAGCACGCCGCGCAGCTCGTCGAAGCCGTAGGGACGCTCGGCCAGGAGCGCGCGTGCCGCCGGCAGGACGAGCGTCAGGTCGAGGCCCTCCGCGCGCTCGCCGAGCACCTTCAGCGCGCGCTCCATGACGGGCTGGAGGGCGGGGCGGAAGCTCGCGTAGTCGCCCGCCGCGAGCAGGTGGAGCGTCCCGCGCATGAGCGTCGCGCGCACGACCGAGCGAGCGCCGAGCGCGTCCGTCAGGTCGTCGCGACGGAAGGCGGCGAGGCGCGACCAGAGGCCGGTGAAGGGCGGCTTCGGCTCCTGCGCCTGCAGCCCGGCGAGCCGCTCCAGCGCCTCCACGACCCCGACCGGCTCGCGCGCGAGCAGCAGCTGGCGGGCGAGCGTCGCGCGGTTCAGCTGCCGTGCGGTCAGCGTCTCCGCGACCAGCGTCCTACCCCGCGAACTCGCGCACGGCGCGGCCGCGCACGCCGGGCCGGCAGCGGAAGAGCGAGCCGCCGGCGGGATCCGCGCCCGGCGGGAGGCCGAGCCGCGAGGTCGTGATGAAGAGCTCGTCGAGATCGGGCCCGCCGAACGTGCACGCCGTGACGAGCCCGCAGGGCAGCGAGACGACCGCGTCGAGCGTGCCGTCGGGCGCGTAGCGGCGCACGGCGCCGCCTTCCCAGAGCGCGACCCAGACGCCGCCCTCGGCGTCGATCGTGAGCCCGTCGGGCATCCCGGCCGCCCGCTCGATCTCGGCGAACGGCCGCCGCTCGCTCAGCTCGCCGGTCGCGCCGTCGAACGCGAACGTGTCGATCCTGCCGGTCGGCGTGTCGACGTAGAACGCCGTCGTGCCGTCATCCGACCAGTCGAGGCCGTTCGAGATCCCGATGCCCGTGAGCGCCGTCGCGACGGCGCCGTCGGCGCCGACGCGCCAGAGCGAGCCGGCCTCCGGCTGCGCGTCGTGGTCGTAGGCCATGCTGCCGCACCAGAAGCGCCCCTGCGGATCGCAGGCGCCGTCGTTCATGCGGATGCCGGGCTCGGCGATGATCTCGCACAGCGGCGTCGGCGACTCGTACTCGTCGAGCAGCACGACGCCCGTCTCGGTCGCGACGACGAGCCCGCCCGCTGCGCGCGGCCGGATGATGGCCGCGATGGGGCCGGGGATCTCGATGACCTGCGTGGTCGACGTCGCGAGCGACGTCGCGAGCACGCGTCCCGCGAGCATGTCGACCCAGCCGAGCTCGCCGCTGCGCGCGAGCCAGCATGGGCCCTCGCCGTGGGTTGCGATCGCCTCCGTGATCTGCTCTGCCTGCACGACACGTAGTGTGCCTGCCGTGGACGATCAGCGCACCGTGCTCCTGCGCAGCGGCGAGGTGAAGGTGCGCATCCGGCGCTCGGCGCGAGCTCGGCGTCTGCGCCTCGTCGTGCCGCACGGGGCCGGGCCCGAGCTCGTCGTCCCGCACGGGGCCCGCGCGCGCGCCATCGACGACGCCCTCGCGAAGCTCACGCCCTGGCTCGAGCGGACGCTCGCGCGACCGAAGGCGCCGCCGCTCGGGCTGGCGCGCCCCGGTGTCGCATGGCACGGCGGCGAGCCGATCCCGCTGCGCGTCGTGCGCGCGCAGCGCATCAGCGCCGGCTGGAGCGCAGGCGCGCTGGAGCTGCGCGCGCCCGACGACGAGGGCGCCGCGAGCGCGCTCGAGCGCTGGTACCGCGCCTCGGCGCGCGAGGCCCTGCTGGCCTCGGTCGAGCGCCAGGCGACGGCGATGGGCCTGAAGCCGAAGCGCGTGGCGGTGCGCGATCAGCGCACGCGCTGGGGCTCGTGCTCGACGAGCGGGACGCTCTCGTTCTCGTGGCGGCTGCTGGTCGCTCCGGCCTGGGTGCTCGACGACGTCGTCTGCCACGAGCTCATCCACATGTGGGTGCCCAACCACTCGAGCGCGTTCTGGTGGATCTTCTCGGACAAGCGGCCAGGCGCGGACTCGCGCCCCTGGCTGCGTGCGCACGGCGGCGAGCTTTCCGCCTACCGGCCCGCCGATAGCATCGGTGCGGCATGAACATGACGGACTACGAGGAGGCGCGGAGGACGTTCCGGCTGCACGTGCCGGACGACTACGAGTTCACGCGCGACGTCGTCGAGATGTGGGCGGCGCAGCACGCCGGGAAGCTCGCGCTGGTCGCGCTCGACGCGCGCGGCGAGCACCGTCGCGAGATCACGTTCGGCGAGCTCGCAATCGCATCGCGCAAGGTCGCGAACGCGCTCGAGGCGCTCGGCGCCACGGCCGGCGAGCGCGCGTTCGTGATGCTCCCGCGCATCCCCGAGTGGTACGAGCTGCTGCTCGGCATGTTCCGCTTCGGCGTCATCCCGATGCCCGCGACGACGCTCTGCACGCCGCGCGACATGGCGCAGCGGATCGAGCGCGCGGGCGCGACGATCGCCGTCGTCGACGACGAGGCCGCGGCGAAGCTCGCGCAGGTGCGCGACCAGTGTCCCTCGCTGCGCTGCGTGATCGTCGTCGGCGAGCCCGCCGAGGCGGGCTGCGAGCGCTACGGGGAGCTGCTCGCGAAGGCGAGCGACGCCGAGCCGACCGGCCGCGTGACGCGGGCCGACGACCCGCTGCTCCTGTACTTCACGTCCGGCACCGTGGCCGCGCCGAAGATGGTGCTGCACACGCACGCGTCGATGGGCGCCGGCCACGAGATCACGGCGCGCTTCTGGCAGGACCTGACGGCGGCCGACCTGCACTGGACGTTCTCGGACACGGGCTGGGCCAAGGCGGCGTGGGGCAAGCTCTTCGGCCAGTGGCGCATGGGCGCGGCGGTGTTCCTCTGGGATCAGCGCGGCAAGCTCGACCCGGAGCTGTGCCTGCGCGTGCTCGAGCGCTCGGGCGTGACGACGTTCTGCGCGCCGCCGACGCTCTTCCGCGCGTTCGTCCAGCTCGACCTCCCCGCGTTCGACCTGGCGGGCGTGCGGCACACGGTCTCGGCCGGCGAGCCGCTCAACCCCGAGGTCATCCGCGCCTGGCGCGAGGCCACCGGGACGACGATCTACGACGGCTACGGCCAGACCGAGACGGTCAACATCGTCGCCAACTTCCCGTGCCTCGAGGTGCGGCCGGGCTCGATGGGCAAGCCCACGCCGGGCAACGACGTGGACGTCGTCTCGGACGACGGCGTGCGCCTCGGGCCGGGCGAGGAGGGCAACATCGCGCTCGCCACCGAGCCGCAGCGGCCCGTCGGCCTGATGCAGGGCTACTGGCGCGACGACGACGCGAACGCCGAGGTCTTCCACGACGGCTGGTACTTCACCGGCGACCGCGCGGTCAAGGACGAGGACGGCTACTTCTGGTTCGTGAGCCGCTCCGACGACGTGATCATCTCGGCCTCGTACCGGATCGGCCCGTTCGAGGTGGAGTCGGCGCTCGTCGAGCACGCGGCGGTCGCCGAGTCGGCCGTCGTCGGCAAGCCCGACCCCGAGCGCACGAGCATCGTCAAGGCGTTCGTCGTCCTGGCGCCCGGCCACGCGGCGTCCGACGCGCTCGCGCGCGAGCTGCAGGATCACGTCAAGTCGGTCACCGCGCCCTACAAGTACCCGCGCGAGATCGAGTTCGTGGACTCGCTGCCGAAGACGATCTCGGGCAAGATCCGCCGCAGCGAGCTGCGGGAGCGCCCGTGACGACGCTGCCGCCGTTCGCGATCGAGCGCTACTTCGCGGTGCACGAGTTCGCCGTCCCGTACCTGCTGTGCGCCTCCGACGTCGAGCCGCTGTCGGTGCACGAGCTGCTCGCCTACGCCGACGACGAGGCGCGCGACGGCTGGGACAGCCTCGTGCTCGGCTACACGGAGACGCTCGGCGCGCCGGCGCTGCGCAGCGCGATCGCCGGCCTCTACCGCACGCTCGAGGGCGACGACACGATCGCGGTCGTCGGCGCCAGCGAAGCGCTCTTCCTGCTCTTCCAGGCGCTCGTGAAGCCCGGCGACCACGTCGTCGCGCTGTGGCCGGCCTACCAGTCGCTCTACGACCTCGCCCGCGCGCAGGGCGCGGAGGTCGAGCTCGTCGAGCTGCGGCCCGAGGACGGCTGGCGGCTCGACCTCGACCGCATCGCGGCGGCGCTGCGGCCGGACACGCGCGCGATCGTCGTCAACCTGCCGCACAACCCGACGGGCATGCTGCCGACGGCGGGCGAGCTCGCGGAGCTCACCGCGCTCGCCGAGAGCCACGGCGCGACGCTGATCTGCGACGAGGTCTACCGCGGGCTCGAGCAGGATCCGGCCGACCGCCTGCCCGCGGCCGCCGACCTCTCGCCGAGCGCCGTCAGCGTCGGCGTGCTCTCGAAGACCTACGCGCTCGCCGGCCTGCGCGTCGGCTGGCTCGCGACGCGCGACCGCGAGCTGCTCGCGAAGGTCGCGGAGGTGCGCGACTACACGACGCTCTGCAGCCCGGCGCCCTCGGAGGTGCTCGGGACGATCGCCCTGCGCGCCGCGCCGGCGCTCGCCGAGCGCAGCCGCGCGATCATCGCCGCGAACCTGCCGCTCGTCGATGCGCTGATCGCCGAGCACGCCGACCGGCTCGACTGGGTGCGGCCCTCGGCCGGCTCGATCGGCTTCCCGCGCTACCGCGGCGCCGAGGGCATCGACGCCTTCAACGAGCGGCTCGTCGCCGAGCAGGGCGTGCTGCTCCTGCCCGGCCGGGTGTACGGCTACGGGGACGGGCGCTTCCGCATCGGCTTCGGCCGCCGCAACGTGCCCGAGGCGATCGAGCGCCTCGACCGCCAGCTGCGCGCGTGACGGCCTACGACCGGATCGGGACGACGTACGCGGGCACGCGCCGCCCCGATCCGCGCATCGAGGCGCAGATCGCCGACGCGCTCGGCGACGCGCGCAGCGTCGTCAACGTCGGCGCGGGCGTCGGCTCCTACGAGCCGCGCGATCGCGACGTCACCGCCGTCGAGCCCTCCGCCGTGATGATCGCGCAGCGTCCGGCGGCTGCGGCCCCCGCGGTGCAGGCCGTGGCCGAGCGGCTGCCGTTCGCCGACGACGCCTTCGACGCCTCGCTCGCGGTGCTGACGATGCACCACTGGGGCGACTGGCGCGCGGGCGTGGCCGAGCTGCGCCGCGTGGCGCGCAAGCGCGCCGTGATGCTCACGTTCGACCCCGGCCGGATCGCGGGCTACTGGCTCGTGCGCGACTACCTGCCCGAGATCGCCACGCTCGACGAGGCGCGCTTCCCGCCGCTCGCGACCGTCGCCGAGGCGCTCGGCGGAGCCGACCTGCGGCCCGTCCCGATCGCGGCGGACTGCAGCGACGGCTTCCTGTGCGCGTACTGGAAGCGCCCCGAGATCTACCTCGACGCCGGCGCCCGCGCGAACATCTCGAGCCTCGCCGTGCTCGCGCCGGACGTGATCGAACCCGCCATGGCACGCCTCGGGCGCGACATCGACGACGGCACCTGGGCCGAGCGCAACGCCGCGCTGCTCGCGGGCGACGCGCACGACTTCGGCTACCGCCTGCTCGTCGCGGAGCGCCCTTGACGCGGACACGGACGCGGCCCGATGATCGGCCGGCACACGACCACCCCAGGGGGAGCTGAACCACGATGGCGCTCGCAGACGAGCTCGCGTACATGACGGCAACCGACATGGCGGCGCGCATCCGGCGCCGGCAGCTCTCGCCGGTCGAGGTCGTGGATGCGGTGATCGAGCGCATCGAGGCGCGCAACCCGAGCCTCAACGCCTTCATCTTCAAGGGCTACGAGGACGCGCGGCAGCGCGCCGAGCAGGCCGAGCACGCGGTCGTCTCGGGCGAGGAGCTCGGCCCGCTGCACGGCGTGCCGACGGCCATGAAGGACCTCTTCGACTTCAAGCCCGGCTGGCCGGCGACGTTCGGCGGCGTGCGCGCGCTCAAGGATCTCGTGATCGACGCCTACTGCGTCTTCGCCGAGCGCGTCGAGAAGGCCGGCGCGATCCTGATCGGCAAGACGAACAGCCCCGTGATGGGCTTCCGCGGCGTCTGCGACAACTACCTCTTCGGTCCGACCTCGAACCCGTTCGACACGACGCTGAACACCGGCGGCTCATCGGGCGGCAGCGCGGCGGCGGTCGCCGACGGGCTCGTGCCGTTCGCCGAGGGCACCGACGGCGGGGGCTCGATCCGCATCCCCGCGGCCTGGTGCGGCGTCTACGGCTACAAGGCGTCGTTCGGCCGCGTGCCGATGGTCACGCGCCCGGATGCCTTCGCCGGCACGAACCCGTTCATCTACGAGGGGCCGATCACGCGCACCGTCGAGGACGCGGCGCTCGTGCTGAACGCGCTCTCCGGCTACGACGCGCGCGACCCCTACAGCCTCGACGAGGACGTCGACTTCCTGCCCGCCACGCGCCGCAGCATCCGCGGGCTGCGCGTGGCCTACAGCCCCGATCTCGACGTCTTCCCGGTCGACCCGCGCATCGCGCAGGTCGTGCGCGAGGCCGCCGCCGCGTTCACCGAGGCCGGCGCGACCGTGGAGGAGGTCAAGCTCGGCATCAAGCGCGACCAGCGCGAGCTGTCCGACCTCTGGTGCCGGCTGATCATCCCGCTCTCGAACGTCGGCTTCGCGCGCATGAAGGCGGGCGGCTTCGATCTGCTCGGCGACCACCGCGACGACTTCCCGCCCGAGTTCCTGCACTGGGTCGACTCGACGCAGGACATGACGGTGCTGCAGCAGATGGCCGACCAGGAGGTGCGCACCGAGATCTACGACGCGCTCCAGGGCGTGTTCGCCGACTACGACGTGCTCGTGACGCCGACGCTGACGGCGATGCAGGTCAAGAACGGCACGGACGGCAACACGCTCGGCCCGGCCGAGGTCAACGGCGTCGAGATCGACCGGCTGATCGGCTGGTGCCCGACCTACGTGACGAACTACTCGGGGCACCCCGCGGCGTCGATCCCGGCCGGCTTCGCGGACGACCTGCCGGTCGGCATGCAGATCATCGGGCGCCGCTACGGCGACGCCGACGTGCTCGCCGCGAGCGCCGCGTTCGAGCGCCTGCGGCCGTGGCACGACTCGTACGCGACCTGCGCGGCGCGGCCGCTGAGCTAGCCGGCGTCCGCGTCGGGCGCCGAGCCCCGCGCGTATGCGTCGGGCCCGAGCAGGCGGCGCGCGACGTCCTCGGCCCGCCGCCAGGCGGCGTGCGGCGCGCGGCGCGCGAGCGGGTCGCGGCTCGTGGCCGTGCGCTCGAGGAACTTCTTGCGGATCGCGCGCGAGCGGGCGACGCGCAGGGCGACGGCGGGCGCGCGCTCGATCGCGGCCTTCGCGATCCAGGCCAGCGACGTGTGACGGCCGAGCGCGGCGTCGAGGCGCGCCGGGTACGGCGTGAGGTCGGCCGCGCGTCCCTCGAGCACGTCGCGCACCGAGGCGGACGCGACGTGCGCGCTCGTGAACGCCTCGTACATGCCGTCGCCCGAGAGCGGGTCGACGAGCCCGGCGGCATCGCCGACCGCGAGCGCGCGGCCGCGCGCGATCTGCGTGCCGGTGCCGCGCATCGGCAGCCGGTGGCCGCGCAGCTCCGTCAGCGACTCCCAGGCGATGCCGTGGCGCACGCAGACGTCGCGCAGGTGATCGCGCAGGTGCGGCCCCTGCGAGTCCCAGCCGCCGACGCCGACGTTCGCGTGATCGCCCTTCGGGAAGACCCAGCCGTAGCCGCCCGGGATGTAGCCCATCTCGAGCAGCGCGACGTGCCGCTCGACGCCCGCGCCGACCGCGTCGTAGGCCACGTTGGCCTCCAGCGCAGGGGCGAAGAGGCGGTCCTGGCCGAGCGCGAGCGCGCGCCCG
>DASXXY010000405.1:0-10004 GCA_036502805.1 Gaiellales bacterium
ACCGGCTTCCGGATGGCCCCTTCCATACATTGTATATAGTAACGCGATCCCGGGGGTGCCGCGTGGACAACCGGCACCGCTCCCCCGCCGGGCCTGCGCGCCGCAGCACAGCGCGCCATCTGAGCCGGCTCCGCCGCGCCGTCCCGCGCGGGTAGCATCCACGCAGGCAGCGGAGGAGCAGGCGTGGACGGGCAGGGTGCGATCAACGATACGGCGCGTGCCCTCTTCGCCCCGCTCGGCGGCGACTACGACCGCTGGGCCGCGATCCTCTCCTTCGCGCAGGACCCACGCTGGCGCCGGCACCTCATCCGGCACGTCCCGGTGCGCGCGGACGCGCGGGTGCTCGACGTCGCCACGGGCACGGGCGCGATCGCGCGCGGCCTCGTGCAACGCTACGGCTGCAGCGTCGTCGGCGTCGATCAGTCGCCTCAGATGCTCGACGGCGCACGCGAGCGCATCGCACGCGCAGGCCTCGCCGACCGCATCGAGCTGCGCCTCGGCAGCGCCGAGGAGATCGCGCTCGAGGAGGGCTCGTTCGACGGCCTCACGACCGGTTACCTGCTGCGCTACCTCGACGACCCGCTCGCGACGATGACGCAGCTGCTGCGCCTGATCAAGCCCGGAGCGCCGTTCGCGCTGCTCGACTTCGGCGTGCCGCCGAACGTCGTCGCGCGCGGCGCCTGGCATCTCTACACCGGCATCGGCCTGCCCGTGCTCGGGCGGCTCGTCTCGCCGGGCTGGGCGGACGTCGGGCGCTATCTGCGGCCGAGCATCCGGGCGTTCGGCGCCGAGTACCCGCCGGCGAAGCTGACGGCGATGCTGACGGAGGCCGGCGGCGCCGACGTGCACGTGCAGCGGCTGAGCCTGGGCGGCGGTCTCGTCGCCTGGGGGGTGCGCGCTGTCCGGTGACGCACGGCGCGTCGCGTTCTACGCGCTGCGGCCGGGCGGCCTGCGCGACTGCGTCACGCTGCTACACCCGCCGTACACCGCCTGGCACCTCTCGTACGTCGCGCTCGGCGCGGGCCTCGCGGGCCATGTCGACGGCGCGCGCCTGAGCTGGACGCTGCTCGCGTTCCTGCTCGCGGTGGGCATCGCCGCCCACTGCCTCGACGAGCTCAACGGCCGGCCGCTCGCCACCCTCCTCCCCGCCTCCTCGCTCGTCTCTGCCTCCGCCGTCTCGCTCGCGGGCGCCGCGGCGATCGGCCTCTGGGGCGTCGCGTCGATCGGCGTCTACCTCGTGCCGTTCGTGCTCATCGGCGTCGCCCTCGTGCTCGCCTATAACCTCGAGCTGTTCGGCGGCGCGCTGCACACCGACCACGTCTTCGCGCTCGGCTGGGGCGCGTTCCCGGTGCTCGTCGGCGGCTTCGCGCAGACCGGCTCGATCGAGCTGCCGGTCGTGCTCGGGGCAGCCTTCGCCACGGCGACGAGCCTCGCCCAGCGCTCGCTCTCCAACTGGGCGCGCCGCCTCCGCCGCGGGGGGCTGCGCATCGAGGGCTCCGTGGAGCGGCCGGGGGAGCCGCGCGAGCTGCTCGACGCCGACGTCCTCACGGCGCCGGCCGAGCTCTCGCTGCGCGCCCTCGCGGCGGCACACGTGCTGCTCGCGCTCGCGCTCGTCGCGCTGCGCCTCAACTGGGGCTAGACGAGCTCGAACGACCCCGTGACGAGATCGCCGGCCGGAACGTAGGTGCCGATCACGACGCCCGTGCTCGAGACCGTGCTGTCGACGAGCTTCAGCGCTGCCGGCACGGTGCCGTCCGCGAACAGCCGCTTGCCCGCGCCGACGACGACGGGGAAGACCCAGAGCCGGTACTCGTCGACGAGCCCGTGTCGCACGAGCGTCTGGAGCAGGTTCGCGCTGCCGTGCACCTGGAGCTCCGGGCCGTCCTCCTGCTTGAGCGCCGCGACGCCCTCGGCGGCATCGCCGTCGATCAGGACGGAGTTGCTCCACTCCAGCGCGGGGCGCGTGCGCGACGCGACGTGCTTGACGACGCCGTTCAGGAGCTGCGCTGCCGGATCGTCCCCGGCGTTCGGCCAGTGCGCCGCAAAGATGTCGTACGTCCTGCGGCCGAGCACGAGGTCGAACGGGACGCCCATCGCGGCCGTCATGACCTCGCCCATCTTCTCGTCCCAGAAGCGCACCGACCAGCCGCCCTGCGCGAACCCGCCGCTGTCGTCCTCGCCGGGCCCGCCGGGCGCCTGCATGACCCCGTCGAGGGTCAGGAACGTGCTCACGACCAGCTTTCGCATCTCGATCCTCTCGCTTCGCTCCCGGCGCGTGACGGCCGGCCAGTGCAAGGACTGCGCGCCTGCGCGCAACTCATCGGTGCTCGCGGACGGATCAGCCCCAGACCTCGTGCGCGACCTCGACGACGAGCCGGAGCTTGGCGCGCTGCTGCTCCATCGTCAGCTCGTTGCCGTCGACCGTGGACGAGAACCCGCACTGCGGCGAGAGGCAGAGCTGATCGATGTCGGCGAAGCGCGCCGCCTGCTCGATCCTGCGCTTGAGCTCGTCCTTGGCCTCGAGCTCGCCGCTCTTCGTCGTCACGAGGCCGAGCACGACGAGCTTGCCGGGCGGCAGGAAGCGCAGCGGCTCGAAGCCGCCCGAGCGCTCGTCGTCGAACTCCATGAAGAAGCCGTCGACCTCGAGCTCGTTGAGCAGCACCTCCGCCACGTACTCGTAGCCGCCGGCCGCGAACCAGGACGAGCGGAAGTTGCCGCGGCACATGTGCGTCGTGATCGTCATGCCCGGCGGACGGCCCGCGATGGCCTCGTTGAGGTGGCGGATGTAGACCTCGTGCTGGCGCGCCGGATCGCCGCCGATCTCGGCCACGTGCTCGCGCTGCTTCGGATCGTTGAGATAGGCGAGGCTCGTGTCGTCGAGCTGCAGGTAGCTGCAGCCGAGCTCGCCGAGGCGCGCCACCTCGTCGCGGTAGGCCGCCGTCAGGTCGGCCCAGAACGCGTCGAGATCGGGATAGACCGACTCGTCGATCGCCGCTCGTCCGCCGCGGTAGTGCACCATGCTCGGAGACGGGATGGTGAGCTTGGGCACGGCGCCGGCGGCGTTGTCGCGCAGGAACGCGAAGTCGTCGCCGAAGATCGTGTGCTCGAGCCGCACGCGGGATCCGATGCGCATCGAGGGCGGCGTGAACGTGATCGTGCCGCCCGCATTGCGGAACTCGACGGCGAGGTCGGACGCGAGCTTCTCGGCGCCTCCCAGCTGGTAGATGAAGTCCATGTGCCACGAGCCGCGCCGCAGCTCGCCGTCGGTCGCGACCTGCAGGCCGACGTCCTCCTGCATGCGGATCGCGCGGCGGATCGCGGAGTTCTCGACCGCGCGCAGCTCGTCGCCGGCGAGGCTGCCGTCGGCGAAGTCGCTGCGTGCGCGCAGCAGGTCGGGCGGGCGCAGGAGGCTGCCGACGTGGTCGGCGCGGAACGGCGGCTCGTCACGCCACGTCATGCTCTCCTCCTCGGCGGTTTCACGCCCGCGACTCTAGCGGCGGGTTTGCCGGCGAGGCTGGCGCGGTAGGGATCGAGCGAAATGGCACATTCGCCCCTCGCCACGTACCTCACCGACCACCTCGCCGGGGCGACCGCGGGCGCGGCGCTCGCGCGCCGCGTGGCGCGCAACGGGGATGGCGCCCGCGCAGGCCAGACGCTCGCCCAGATCGCGAGCGACGTCGAGGCCGACCGCGAGGCGCTGAGACGCCTCCTGGGCGAGCTCGGCATCCGACCGTCGATCACCAAGAACGCCGGGGCCTGGATCTCGGAGCGGGCCGCGCGGCTCAAGCCGAACGGCCGCCTGCGCGGCGATCCGCCCATGCAGCGCCTGCACGAGCTGGAGACGCTGTCGCTCGGCATCGCGGGCAAGCTCGCGCTCTGGCAGGCGTTGCGCGTGTCGCCCGAGGCGGCGACCGCGGCGGGCATCGATCTCGACGAGCTCGAGCGGCGCGCGGGCGAGCAGCGCGAGCAGGTGGAGCGCGAGCGCATCGCGGCCGCGCGCACGGCCCTCTTCCCCACGCCCGGCGACATCCTGCGCCGCGAGCGCGCGGCTCCGCGCGACGCCGGCTGAGCCCTCAGAGCGCCCATTCTGGATCGCCGGCCGAGCTGCGGTGCGCGGCGACGGCCACCGCCGCGAGCAAGGCGCCCGCGAGCGCGAGCGGCAGCGCGAGGTCGACGCGGAGCACGAGCAGCGCGCCGGCGAGCGCGCCCGCGAACATCGCCGCGACGGCCACGAGCCGCCGGCTCGGGTGCCCACCCGGCCCGCCGGCGAGCCGCGAGTCGGCGGCGATCCCCGTGAGCGTCAGCGTCAGCACCGTGGTCGTCAGGTCGGGCACGGCGAGCCGGCGCGCGATCGCGTTCTGCACGCCCATCGCCAGCCCGAGGAGCACGATCAGCACGTAGCGCGTGCCCGAGGACACGGGGTCGTCAGCCACGAGTGCGACGAGCGCCGCGAGCAGCACGAGCGCTGCGCTCGTCGCGGCCGCGGCGCGCAGCGTGCGGCCGCGGTGCGCGCCGAGCGCCGCGCCGATGCGCCCGCCTGCGGTCGCGCCGCTGAGGAACGCCGCCGCGGCGGCGATCGCCGCCCAGACCGAGAGGCCCGGCGCGCCCGCCAGCGCGAAGCCGAGGAAGACGACGTTGCCGGTCATGTTGGCGACGAAGACGTGGCCGAGGGCGACGTAGCTGACGGCATCGACGAGCCCGGTCACGACCGTCAGGCCGACGAGCAGCACCGGGAGCGGCCCCTGTCCGCTGCCCGTCCAGGGCCAGCGCGCACGAGCGAGCCTGGCGAGGGCGCTCACGCATGCCTCCGGGCCGTCGTCACGCGGCCATCCTACGGCGGGCGAGGCACGCCGCGGTAACGCTGCGGTGCTCCCGGCGGAGATACTCGTATGGGCAACCTGATGAGAGCAACGGACGAGAAGCGCTTCGACGGGGTGTTCGTCCACCTCGACGCAGTCGCACGCTACGCGCGGCGACGAGGCGCACGCGACCCCGACGACGTCGCTGCGGAATGCATGACGATCGCATGGCGCCGTCTCGACGACGTCCCCGCCGACGACGCGCTGCCGTGGCTGCTCGGCTGCGCGCGGCGGCTCGTCCTCGCGCAGCGGCGCCGCGAGCAGGGCCGCGTCGCGCTCGACGACATCGCGGAGCCGCGCTTCGAGGCGCCCGAGCCCGTCGGCCTCGATGCGGCGCTCACGGCCGCGCTGCTCGAGCTCTCGCCGATGGATCGCGAGGCCCTGCTGCTCGTCGCCTGGGAGGACCTGACGCCGGCCCAGGCGGCGCGGACGCTCGGCATCAATCCCGTCGCCTTCCGCGTGCGCCTGCACCGTGCGCGCCGGCGCTGCACGAGCGCGCTCGAGGCGCGTCTCTCCCGCCCCACCCCCGATGTCCGCTCAGAAACGGAGATCACCCATGGTTGACGTGATCACGCTCCTCCGCCGCCACGACCCGGCGGCGCACGCACCGGCCGTGGCCGACCCCGCCGGCATCCGCACGCGCATCGCGCTCGAGCCGCGCAGCGGCACGCGCCCGGCACGCAGGCGCGCCTCCTCCAAACGCCGCTTCATCGTCGCGTTCGCGCTCGCGGTGCTGGCGCTCGGCGGCACGGCCGTCGCCGATCGGCTGCTCACGGCGTCCGACGTGTTCTCGTCGCCCGACGCCGTCGGCCAGGGCGACAGCAACGCGCCGGTGCATCCCGTCGCGGGCAGCGAGCGCGCCGTCCAGAGCGTCAGCGTCCCGGGCATCGGCAGCGTGCAGCTGTGGGCCGCAGAGGGCAGCTCGGTGACGGGCGCGTGCCTCGGCCTGCGCTTCCCCGACGGCACGTGGGGCGCCGGCAACGAGCGCAGCGGCGGCAACGGCCCGGCGTGCTTCACCGAGCGCGACGACGCGATGTTCGAGGGCACGCTCATCGCCACGGGCATCGACGCCCTCGAGACCGATGTCGACGCGCCGTTCAACCGCATCGTCTACGGGATCATCGACTCGGACCGGCCTGCCACCGCGGTCCGGATCGTCGATCGGGTGACCGGCACCACGACCGCGGTGGTGGACGGCCGCTACTTCGCCTACCTCGATCCGCGCGCCGACCGGCAGCGCGACGACCACACGCTCGTGGCCTACGACGCCGCCGGTGCGATCGTCGCGTCCGAGGTGGTCGCGCCGGGTTCCGGCACGGCGCCCGCCGACGACCCGAACGCGCCCCCCGCGCAAGGCTGAGCCGGCGACGAGGACGGGCCAGGCCGGGCGACGCCGGACCTGGCCCGTCGTCGGCGCGCTGCCGCGCTGCCGCTCGCGCGCAATGATCTGCGCATGAGCCCGCGTGCCGACTCGAGCCTGCCGCTGCCGGGGTCGTCGATCGCGACGCCGCTCGCGGCGGGCTGGGTCACCGACTTCCTCAACGCCGCGTACTTCGCGCGGCCGCGGACGGAGCGGACGGTGTCCGATCTGCGGCTCGCACACGGCATCCTCTCGACGCGCGCGAACGCGCTCGGCGGCCGCCGGCTCGGCGCTCGCGACCTCGCGGCGTTTCACCGCGCATTCGGCCGCCGGCGCTTCGCCGGACGGGGGCGCCTCGACTCGGAGGCGCTGATCCAGGGCGCGGCGGCGCTCCTCGGCGACTGGTTTCCCGAGGCCTGGTGGGACGATCGGCGGCGGGCACACGGCATCGCATTCGAGAGCGAGGGCCGGCGCGAGCAGTTCGACCCCGCGAGCCGTCGCCACGCGCGGCCCGGCCGGCTCACGCCACCGCGTGCGCCGCTCGAGCGGCAGAGCATCCTGACCTACGAGCCCGTCGTGCTGCCGAGCGCCGAGGCGGCGCTCGCATTCCTCGGCGACCCGGCGCGCTGGCCCGACATGGCCTGCGACCGCGGGCGGTTCACGGCGCTGCGGCGCGGCGGCCTCGAGGGCCAGACGTTCGAGATCGAGCTCGAGGTCGGCCCCGCGGCGCGCATGCCGGCGTTCATCCGCGCCTACGTCACGTGCACGGCCGTGCTCCGCGCCGGCTCCGTGCTCGACGGGCTCGTCGGAGCGCTGGCGGGTCGTGCTCCGGAGCTCGCGGACGCGGGATCACCCGTCGCGCTCGTCGAGCTGACGACGCACGCCCGCCATCCGCTCGGTGCTGCCATCAGCCGCCTGCTGATCGCGCGCAGCATGCCGGCGACGCGATCAGGGACGTGGGCGTCTGGGATCCGCTGCCGCTGCACCTCCAGCAGGCCTACATCCACGGCGGCCATCAGGCCCAGGTCGAGTTCTGGGGGCCGCAGCCCGTCGCGTCGAGCATGCTCGCGCAGCTCGCGCTCGTCCCGGCTTAGACAGCCGGCCCGAGCAGATCCCAGCGGTTGCCGGCGATGTCGACGAACACGACGACCCGTCCGTAGGGCTCGGTTCGCGGCTCGTTGACGAGCTCGACGCCCGCTGCCCGCATGCGCTCGAGCGTCGCGTCGAAGTCGTCGACGCGCAGGAAGAAGCCGACGCGGCCCGCGAACTGGCGCCCGACCGCCGCGGCCTGCTCCGGGCCGTCCGCGCGCGCCAGCAGCAGCCCCGTCTCGGCCCCCGGCGGCCGGACGACGACCCAGCGCTTGGGCCG
The DNA here is from genome assembly GCA_036502805.1 of Gaiellales bacterium. Taxonomy (GTDB): domain Bacteria; phylum Actinomycetota; class Thermoleophilia; order Gaiellales; family JALYLC01; genus JALYLC01. Next base: position 7,589 of record DASXXY010000405.1, read on the forward strand.
TCCGTCGTTGGTCAGGGAGGGCGAGTCCTCGACGAGCTCGAAGCCCAGCGTCTCGACGAAGAACGCGATCGCCGGGTCGTACTCCTCCACCACGATCGCCGTCAGCTGCAGATGCATGGCGGCAGCTTAGGGCCGCGCGCCGAGGCGGCTCTGCCACGCGTCGAAGCGCGCGGCGAGGTCGTCGCGACCTACCGCGAGGAGGCGCACGCGGTGGTCGCCGACGAACGCGCGGTAGAGCGGCAGGAGCTCCTGCTCGAGCGGTGCGAGCGCCTCCCCCGGCGCGGGCGCGCGCGTCCGCCAGTCGCGCGCGGCGGCGACGAGTCGCGCACCGGGCCGCGCCGCGTCCGCGTAGCGCCTCGCCGCCGCGTCGTTGGCGCCGACGAGGCCCGTCTCGGCCGTGTAGAGGAAGCGCGGGGGAAACAGCACGAGCTTCGTGACGCGCCGGATTCCCTCGGCGAGCAAGGCCTCCGGACGGAGCAGCAACGCCAACACGTCGTCCCCGCCAAGGCCGTCCAGGGCGAACTCCGCGCCAGTCACGAGCAGCTCGGCACGGCTGGGCTCGGGCAGGCCCGCGCGCGCCTCTGACCCGCTCAACAACAGCCCGTGGTGCAGCAGGTCGAGTCGGTCCAGCGCCGGGAACCTGCCGCCGCCCTCCGTCCCCGCGAGCGTCGCCCGCGACCCCCAGAACACCGACAGGCGCCCGTAGCGCCCGGGATCCGCGGCGGCCAGGCCGGTCGCGACCTGCCCGATCGCGTCGCCATCAGCCGGTAGCAGCGGGTCGGCGAGCACGAGTCCGAGATCGACGTCGCTGACGGCCGGGCTGAAGCCCCCGTGCGCGAGGCTGCCGAGCGCGTAGGCCGCGACGAGCCGCTCGCCCAGGGCGTCCTCGTAGGCGCGCACCGCAGCGCCGAGGACGGGCCCGGCGCCCTCGTCAGATCGCGGCATCCCACTCCGGGCGCGTGCGTCCCGCGAGGCCCGCTGCGCCGAGGCGCGCGTAGAACGACCTGCTGATCCCCTCCGAGCCGGACATCGCCGGAGTGTCCCACGCGGTGCGGTCAGGCTCCGGGCTGATCGGCGAGCGCCTCGGCGATCATGCGCCGGGCGATGCGCGCGAAGGCCGGATTCGAGTGCAGGTAGTACGGCAGCGCGATCAGGCCCATCGAGAGCGCCCAGCCGCGGCCGCGCGCCCAGGTCGCGTCGTCGGCGATCGCGAGCTCGGCGCGAAACACGTCGCGCGTCTCGGCCGTCAGGTACGTCCACGCGACCATCAGATCGCAGGCCGGATCGCCGACTCCGAGACAGCCGAAGTCGATCGCCGCCGTCAGCCGGCCGTCCCTGGCGAGCAGATTGCCCTCGTAGAGATCGCCGTGCAGCCAGACCGGAGGCCCGTCCCACGGCCTGGTGTCGAGAGCGGCCTCCCAGGCGGCCGTCGGCGCCTCGGCGGCGAGCGTGCCGCCGAGCGCGGCGATGGCCTCGCGCACGGCGACATCGCGGGTCGCGAGCGGCGCGCCACGGGACGACCCGCGCGCCTCCGGTGGCGGGCCGTCGACCGGATCGATGCGCTGCAGTGCCGCCACGAAGCGGCCGAGCGCGGCCGCGGCGTCGCCTAGGTCGGCGACGACCTCGCGGCTCGCCGCCTCGCCCTCGATCCAGCGGTGGACGGCCCACGGCCACGGGTAGCCCTCGCCCGGCGTCCCCTCCGCGACGGGCTCGGGGATGGCGAGCGGCACGAGCGGTGCGAGCCAGGGCAGCCAGCGGGCCTCGACCGCCACCTGTCCCGCCGCGCCGGCGATGCGCGGCAGGCGCACCGCCAGGTCGTCGCCCAGGCGGAAGAGCGCGTTCGACGTGCCGGCCGAGGCGACCGCCTCGACGGCCATGCCGGCCCACTGCGGGAACTGCGTGCCGACCAGCCGCTGTACGAGCGCGCCGTCGATCTCGGCCTCGTCGGCATGCATGCGCATGCGCTAGTCGCCGTACTCGTCGAACTGCGGCAGATCGTCCGTGATCTCGAACCACGGCGCCTTGGAGCCGACGAAGATGTGCCCGCCCGGGCGGATCGAGGGCAGATCGGCGAGCGACCCCATCGCGACGTGCGCGAACCGTCCGTCGCGCACGATGCTGAACAGGAACGAGAGGCACGTCCCGCAGCGGAAATCGCCGGCGCTTGCCTCGCCATAGATGGCGACGCCGCCGGCCCCCTTCGTGAGCGCGAGCTTGTCGCGCTCGATGCCGGCGAACGACTTGAACGCCGATCCCGTCGTCGCCCGGCACGCCGAGCAGTGGCAGTTGGCCGCGTAGAGGAACTCGTCGGCCACCTCGTACTCGACCGCGCCGCACGCGCAGCGGCCGATCAGCGTCCGCGAGCGTCGATCAGCGGGCATGCGGCCATTCTGACGGGAATGGCCGCGCGGACGAC
>DASXXY010000406.1:0-10744 GCA_036502805.1 Gaiellales bacterium
CGCCGGCGACCCCGGCGATGCGCTCGAGGCGAGCGACGCCCGCGCCGTGACGGCGCTCGCCGAGGAGCTCGGCAACGGCGACCGGCGGCGCGCGCTCGCCGATGCCATCCGCGGCGACCTCGCCCGCGCGACCGGCTCGCACCTGCCGCGCGCGGCCAGCGTCCTGCGCGAGCTGGCTGCGCCGCAGGATCAGGATCCCCAGCTCGCGTGGCGGCTCTTCTGCTCCGCGCTGCTGGCGGCCGCGGCGCTCGAGGAGTGACGCCCGAGACGGCGATCGGCGAGAGCCGCGAGTCCATGCACGGCGCGTCGCGCCTGCTCATCCTCGCGCTCGCGTGCCAGGCCTCGATCTCGATCGTGCAGTGGGGCCTCGGCGTGATCGCGCCCGACCTGCAGGCGCGCTACGACCTCAGCGCCGCGAGCCTCGGCGCGCTCGTCAACGCGACCGCGCTCGGCAATGCCGTGGCGCTGATGGCCGCCGGCGTGATCGTCGATCGCTCGGGCCCGCGCAAGCCGCTGCTCTACGCCGGCTCGGCCTGCGGCGGGCTGCTCGTCGCGGGTGCGCTGCTGACGAACCCGGTCGGCCTCGGCATCGCGCTCTTCGCGAGCGGCGTCGCCGGCGCGCTCGTCGCCGTCGGCGCGACGGTCTCGGTCTTCCACGGCTTCCCACCCGAGCGGCGCGGCTTCGCGCTCGGCATGCGCCAGATGTCGGTGGCGCTCGGGGGGCTGCTCGCCGCCCTGCTGCTGCCGCTCGCGGTGCACGTCGGCGGCGTGCGCCTCGCGCTCGGGCTGAGCGGCGTGCTGACGGCCGTGACCGCGATCGTCTTCGCGCTCGACACGCCGCGCGGCCCGCTCGTCGCGCCGAGCGCCGCGCGCCGGGTCGTCGCGCCGTTCGCCGTGCTGCGCGAGCCGGGCATGGGGACGCTGCTCGTCGTCGCGCTCTGCTACATCACGGCGCTCGACGCCGTGCTCACGTTCGCCGTGCCCGCGCTGCGCGACGGCGGCGCGAGCCGCGGCGAGGGCAGCCTGCTGTTCGCGTTCATCAGCCTGAGCGCGATGGCGGCGCGCATCGGCTGGGGACGCGTCGCCGACTCGGGCGGCGGCGTGCGGCGCATCGCGACGCTGCGCGACGTCGGCATGGTCGGCTGCGCCGCCGGCCTCGCGACCTGGCTCGTGTGGCCGGAGGGCACGGCCGTCCGCATCGTCGCGCTCGTCGTGCTCGGCTTCGGCGCGCTCGGCTTCAACGGGATCCTCTACCTGATCGCCGGCGAGATGGCCGGTGCGGCGCGCGCCGGCCAGGCCGTCGCCCTGATGTCGACGGCGCTGTTCGGCGGCGGCGCTCTGGGAGCCGTGCCGCTGGGCGCGCTCGCCGACGCGGAGGGCTACCGCAGCCTGTGGCTCGCGGCCGCGGGGGCCTGCGGGCTCGGCGTGCTCGCGACGCTGCGCCTGCATCCCGCCACGGGTCGCCGCCCGCTGCCCGACTGAGGCCCGCGCGGCGGCACCCGCGTCCGCGCGAGGCGCACCCGCCTATGCTGCCGTCCGTGGCTGCGCCGTTTCGGGTCGGACAGGAGCTCGAGCTCACCGTCGACTCGCTCGCAGCGGGCGGGCGTGGCGTCGCGCGCCATGAGGGCGTCGTGGTGTTCGTCGACCGCGCGCTGCCCGGCGATCGCGTGATGGCGCGCATCCAGAAGGTCAAGCGCCGCCACGGCGAGGCGATCGCGTTCGAGCGGCTGGCCGGCGGGCCCGACCGCATCGAGGCGCCCTGCCCGCACTTCGGCGTCTGCGGCGGCTGCCGCTGGCAGGACCTGCGCTACGAGCGCCAGCTCGAGCACAAGCAGCAGCAGGTGGTCGACGCGCTGCAGCGCATCGCGATGCTGCCGGACGCCCCGATCGAGCCGATCGTGCCGGCCGTGCGCGAGTACGCCTACCGCAACAAGCTGGAGTACGCCTGGGCGCGCACGGACGACGGGCCCGCGCTCGGCTTCCACCGCGCCGGCCGCTGGGAGGACATCGTGCCGGTGCAGGTCTGCCTGCTCACGGGCGAGCGCGGCAACGCCGTGCGCGACACGTTCGTGACGTGGGCGCGCGGGCAGGGTCTGCAGGCCTACACCCAGCGCGAGAACAGCGGCTACCTGCGCCACCTCGTCGTGCGCGAGGGCGTGCGCACCGGTGAGCTCCTCTGCATCCTCGTGACCGTCGCCGGCGACGTGCCCGGCGTCGAGGAGCTGCAGGCGCTGCTCGCGGAGCACGCGCCCGGCGTCGTCGGCGTGCTGCACGCCGTCAACGACGGCTCCGCCGACGTCGCGAGCGGCTTCCCGACGCGGCCGCTCTTCGGCCGCGCCTGGTTCGAGGAGGAGATCAGCGGCCTGCGCCTGCGCGTGTCGGCCGGCTCCTTCCTGCAGACGAACACCGAGATGGCCGACGTGCTCTACAAGGACGCGATCGAGCAGGCCGGCCTGACCGGCGGCGAGATCGTGTGGGACCTGTACTGCGGCACGGGCTCGATCGGGCTCGCCCTGGCCGGCGCCGCGCGCCGCGTGATCGGCATCGAGATCGTCGAGGAGGCGATCGAGCGCGCGCGCGAGAACGCGCTCGCGAACGGCGTCGCGAACATCCAGTTCCACTGCGCCGACGCCAGCAAGGCGCCGCGCGACCTGATCGCCGAGGGCCTCCCGGCCCCCGACGTGATCGTGCTCGACCCGCCGCGCGCCGGCATGACGCCGAAGGCCGCCCGCCGCGTCGCCGAGCTCGGCGCGAAGCGCATCGTCTACGTCTCCTGCAACCCGACGACGCTCGCCGGCAACGCGCCGATCCTGGCCGAGGGCGGCTACCGGATGACGCGGCTGCGCCCGTTCGACCTCTTCCCGCACACGCCGCACGTGGAGTGCGTCGCTGTCTTCGAGCGCGATCCGGCATTCACGCCGGCGAGCGCTCCGGGCAGCGCGCCCACGCAGACGGGGCCGTCCGGCTCCTAGGCGTTTGCGTGCCGGTGCGCCCGGCCTGGGCGCCTGCACGAACGGGGTCAGACCCCGATCATTCACGGTGACGTGGGCGACGCTTGGTGGTGCGCGGCGTGCACGATCGGGGTCTGACCCCCTTTCGCGCGACAAGCAGCATCGCCTTGCGCGCGCCGGCACGCGCGATCGAGTCGGGGCGTATCCGCGCGGGCCGCAGCGTTGCCTCACGCGCGCCGGCGTGCGATTCGGGTCAGGCGCTTGGCGGGTTCAGCGTCAGGCGCTCGACGCGTCAGGCGCGAGCGTGCGCCATGCACGGGCGTCGCGAGCGTGCGTCGCGCACGTACGTGAGTTGCTTCGCAGGCCTCAGTACGGAGGCAGCGCGGCGTGCCACTCGCCGAGCGCGCGGAACGCGGCCCAGAAGGCGCGCTTGGCGGCGGCGTCGTCGAGCGATGGCTCGAGCGCGGGGGTCACGAGGGCCTCGATCGTCGGCGTCAGCTTCTGGATCGTGCCGAGCTCGTTCGCGAGCGGCTGGGAGAGCGCGAGGTCGAGGCCGTTGACGACCGCGAGCGTGTCCTCGCCCATCACGACGACGATCTTCGGCTGCACGATGTGCAGCTCGCGCAGGAGCCACATCGGGTAGACGCGCTCGGCCAGCTCGCCCTCGTCGCGGCCGTGGTCGCCGCCGAGCTTGACGACGTTCGTGCCGTACACGAGCAGCGGATCGATGCTCAGGCGCTGCACCGACTTGAGCACCGCCTGACCGACGCGGCCGTAGAACGCGACGCCCTCGGCCAGCTCGGCGGAGGTCGGGTCGTGCTTGAGCAGGAAGATGTCGCCGAGCGGGTGCCCGGAGCCGAGCACGGGCTGGCGCGTGGGCGCGTCGCCGCGGCGGGCGATCTCGTCGCCGAGTGCGTTGACCTCGCTGATCGCACGCGCCAGGTAGCGCTCGTAGAGCTCGTCCGCAGGCACCGCGACGGAGTTCGACCGCTCCGGGCCGATCCCTGCGGTCCCCTGCCGCGCGGGCATCATCCGCGCCTCACTTCGAGCGCTGCCTGCGTCTTTTGGCGATCTGCAGGCGCAGCATGCTGCGCGGCGTGCGCACGATCTCGGCACCGTCGACGGCCGCCAGGAACGAGACGGGGTCGTGGAACGGTGCGAGCCGCAGCGCGCCGGTGCCGATGCCCTCGGGCACGTGCGCGTCCGAGCCCGAGCCGCGGCGCAGGCCGTGCTCGCCGGCGAAGCGCTCGGCGCGAGCGTTGTCGCGCTCGAGCCAGAGCCGGGCGTTGGCCGTCTCGAGCACGTCGATCGAGCCCACGTGCTCGTGCAGCACCGCCTCGTCCGGCGTCGTGTGGAAGCGGTCGAACGGGTGCGGCACGTAGACGACGCCGCCCTGCGCGCGGATCTGCTCGACCGTCTCGCCGAACGTCAGCCCACGCGCGATCTCGTCGTGCAGGAAGAGCCCGATGATCTCGCCGTCGGCCGCCGTCTTGAGCTCGGAGCCGACGACGACGTGCAGCGGCAGTCCGCGCTCGATGGCGCGCGCGCGGGCCTCGACGCCGCCCGCGATCGTGTTGTGATCGGTGACCGCGAGCGCGCCGAGGCCCGCTGCGAGCGCCGCATCGAGCAGATCGTCGATGGACGTCGTGCAATCCCACGAGTGCAGCGTGTGCATGTGCAGATCGGCCAGCACGCTGCCGGCTGCCGAGCTCATGCGCCGAGGCTCCGTGTCAGGCGGGACGCGGGCCCTACCGCCGCTCGTTCACGACGGGCACGGGAGCCGCAGGCACCGGGGCGCCGGGGCGGGCGTTGACGCGGATGAACTCCTCGACCTGCTCGCGCGCGAACTCGTCGGGGTGCTGCACCGGGGGCGACTTCATGAGGTACGCCGACGGGAACTCGAGCGCACCCGAGAGGCCGTTGTCGAGCGCCAGCTTGGCGAAGCGCACGGCGTCGATCACGATGCCGGCAGAGTTCGGGGAGTCCCAGACCTCGAGCTTGAGCTCGACGTTGAGCGGGACGTCGCCGAACGCGCGGCCCTCGAGGCGGATGTACGCCCACTTGCGATCCTTCAGCCACGCGACGTGGTCGGAGGGCCCGATGTGGACGTCGTCCGGATGCATCTCGTAGTCGAGCGTCGAGGTCACGGCGTTCGTCTTGGAGATCTTCTTCGACTCCAGGCGCTCGCGCTCGAGCATGTTGAGGAAGTCGGTGTTGCCGCCCACGTTGAGCTGATGCGTGCGCTCGAGCAGCACGCCGCGCTGCCGGAAGAGGCGCGCGAGCTGGCGGTGGATGATCGTGGCGCCGACCTGCGACTTGATGTCGTCGCCGACGATCGGCAGCCCGGCCTTCGCGAAGCGGTCGCTCCAGTACGTCTCGCGGGCGATGAAGACGGGGACGCAGTTGACGTACGCGACGCCGGCGGCGAGCGCCTGCTCGACGTACCACTTCGTGGCCTCCTCGGAGCCCACGGGGAGGTAGCTGACGAGGACGTCGGCGCGCGACTCCTTGAGGATCGCGGCGATGTCCGCCGTCGGGCCGTCGGCCTTCGTGATGACCTCGGAGAGGTACTTGCCGAGGCCGTCGTGCGTCATGCCGCGCTGCACCGTGACGCCGGTGTGGGGCACGTCGGCGAACTTGATCGTGTTGTTCTGGCCGCTCTCGATCGCGACCGAGAGATCCTTGCCGACCTTGTCGGCATCGACGTCGAACGCGGCGACGAACTCGATGTCGCGCACGTGGTAGCCGCCGAGGTTGACATGCATCAGGCCCGGCACGAACTCGTCGTCGGCGGCGTCGCGGTAGTACTGGACGCCCTGCACGAGCGAGGAGGCGCAGTTGCCGACGCCCACGATGGCGACGCGGACGCGGCCATCCTGCGCGCGGCCGTTGCCGTTGCCGTCGCCGTTGCCATTGCCGGTCATGCGTGCTCCTTGGACTGCTGTTCGCGGATCGCGAGCTGCTTGTGGACGGAGAGGATGCGCTGTGCGACCGTTCCGCTCGCGAGCGCGGCGAGCAGCGCGATGCCGTACGGCAGCGCGCCCCAGGGGGCCGCGACGAGGATCGCTGCGAGCAGGACGACGCGCTCCGCGCGGCCCATCAGGCCCGCCTTGCCCTCGAGGCCCAGGGCCTCGGCGCGCGCGCGGGTGTACGAGACGAGGAACGAGGACACGAGCGCGACGAACACGGCGGCGACCGGCCAGGTGTCGCCGTGGCGCGCGAAGACGAGCGTCGCGGCGCACAGCACGGCGCCCTCCGAGATGCGATCGGTGGTCGAGTCGATGAACGCGCCGAACGGCGTCGCCTGTCCGCGCGAGCGGGCCAGGGCGCCGTCGAGGATGTCGATGATCGAGCCCACGAGGAAGACCGCCGCGGCGGCGATGTAGTCCTCCTGGTAGACGAGCACGGCGGAGACCAGGTTGAGCGCGAAGCCGAGCGCCGTCAGCTGGTTGGGGGTGACGCGGCTCTCCTTGAGCACGCGCACGGAGCGCGAGGCCAGGTGGCGGGCGCCATCGGTGTAGCCGGTCTTGATTCGGTCCAGGCGCACGGGAAGCGTCGTCATCGGCCGGACGGTCGCAGGCCGTCCGCAGCGTCCGCGCGCTGTGTCGATGAGCGGTCGGTTCCCGCCGATGAGCGGTCGAGCGCCGGGCGGATCGGCGCGATCGACCAGCCCAGCCTGCGATGCAAGGTGAGCACGATCGTGAGCGCGATCGCGAGCACGCACGCGCCCCCGACGGCATCCAGGAAGAAGTGGTTGGCGGTCGCGATGATCGAGAACACGACGAGCGCCGGGTAGAGCAGCCAGACGAGCTTGACGGCCTTGTGGCGCGCGACGAGCACGCCGCACGAGCCGACCAGGATCGCGGTCGCCGTGTGCAGGCTCGGCATCGCCGCGTAGGGGTTGCCGAAGAGCGTCACGAGCGTGCCCTGCTGGTTCAGCGTCGCGCTCGCGAGCGGATCGACGAAGTGCTGCTCGGGCAGCAGGCGCGGCGGCGCGGTGGGGTAGAAGACGTAGCCGGGGACGGCCAGCATGAAGGTCGCGAAGAGCGCGTTGCGCAGCAGCGTGTAGGCCTCGTGGCGCCACACGTAGACCCAGATCACGAACCCGAACGTGATCGTGAACTGGCACTGGAAGTAGGTGAACTTGGCCACCTCCATGACGACGTCGGGCGCGGCGAGCGCCCAGCGCTGCACGGCGTGCTCCTGGAAGATGCCGAGCGCCTGCTCGCCGCTGACGATGTCGCGGGCATGCTGGAGCGCCGTGCCCTTGCCGCCCTGGGCGACCGTGCGCGAGGCCTCGTAGGCGATGTCGAACGGGACGAAGACGGCGAGCTGCCGCGCGAATCCCGACCAACCGTCCGGGAGGAGCGCGCCGATCGCACGCACCGGCCAGAGCAGAGGAGACTCCACGGCGTCGAATGCTAGTGGCTCACCCTGAGCGCACGGTCTGGCGGGGTGGGCTCAGCGTGCTCCCGCTGCCTGGACAGCGAGGGACGGGCCGGCGATGGGCACGTGCGGAGCATGCGCGGCGCGACTCGGCGCCGTCCCCCGCGACGCGCTACTCCGCAGGCGTGTCGCCGGTGGCGACGGGTGCCACCTCGACGGCGTCGGCCGGCTCGTCCTCGAGCGCCGCGAAGGCGCTGCGCAGCGCGGGCGCCTCGACGCGGCGGTCGCCGGTGCGGCGCTCCCCGCTACGGCGCTCGCTGCCGTCGTCGGCCGGCTCGTCGTACTCGGCCGCGAGCGGGTGGGGCTCCTCCTCGGGTAGCACGCGCGGCCCCTCGGGCAGCACGCGGGCGCGCACGCCGCGGGCGCGCTCGGCGACCGTCTGGCGACGGCGGCCGGGCTCCTCGGCGGGGCGCGGCGGCTCGGCGAAGAGTGGCGTGCCGTCGTAGGAGAGGTGCTTGAGATCCTTGAGCGCCCAGCCGTGCGATCCGCACCAGCGCGGAGCCGCCGGCCACGGGATCGTGTGCCCGCCGATCGCGACGGTGCCGACGGGCGGTCGCTCGCCGCGCACGAGCGTGACGGCGCAACTCGCGCACGCGCGCACGGGGACGCGCTGGAGCGCGATGCCGTCGAGGTCGACCTCGACGGCCGCGAAGCCGTGCTCGGCGTCGAAGAAGCAGGTCGCCGGCACGCCGTTGGGCGTCTGGGCGGGCTCCACGAAGCCGTCGAGCCGGGCGCGCAGCACGCCGATCAGCCACTCGGCCTCGTCGAGATCGTGGTGGGCCTTGGCCTGCACGCGCTGGCCCGTCGTGCGGCCGATGCGGGCGCGCGCTTCGGTCACGACGTCGAGCGCGCGCTGGTGGCGGCGCGTCGCGCCCTCGTCCTCGCGCTCGGCGACGACGTCGGCGAGCGCGGTCAGCTGCTCGGTCACGCGGCGGCCGCGTGCGATCAGGACCTGACGGCCGTCCGAGACGTCGGTCAGGCTCGAGCGCCCGCCCTGGCCGGCGCGCATGCGCAGCAGCGCGAACACGAGCACGACCGCGCCGATCGCCGCGAGCACCCAGACCCAGGTGCCCGTGCCGGAGCCGGGCCCGGCGGCAGCGCCGGCGGGCAGGGCGGCGGCCACGACCGCGGCGGTCGCTGTCATGGCGCACGCGCGGGCGGTGCCGCGCGGGCTCGTGCTGATGGTCGACCGGAGGCGGGTCACTCACTCAACGTCGGCGCAGCGAGGGGCGGGCGTGTCCTCCACTAGGGGGATTTCGCACGAGCGCGGGCGTTCGGGAGATTCTTGCTAACGAGACACTCATGTTTTAGACTGCGCAGACACTAAGGATTAGCGGAGCGCCTCCAGCGCCCGCACGGAACAAGGAGCAGCACACGGTATGAGCAAGGTCATCGGTATCGACCTCGGTACGACGAACTCGTGCATGGCCGTCCTCGAGGGCGGCGAGCCGACGGTGATCGCGAACGCCGAGGGCGGCCGGACGACCCCCTCCGTGGTCGCCTTCGCCAAGGACGGCGATCGTCTCGTCGGCGTGACCGCCAAGCGGCAGCGCGAGACGAACCCCAAGAACACCATCTTCTCGATCAAGCGCTTCATGGGCCGCAAGAAGTCCGAGGTCTCCGAGGAGATGACGATGATCCCCTACGACGTCGTCGCGGGGCCCAACGACGACGTGCGCGTGAAGGCGGGGGACGAGGAGCTGGCACCGCCGGAGCTCTCGGCGATGATCCTCCAGAAGCTCAAGGCCGATGCCGAGGCCTACCTCGGCGAGAGCGTCACCGACGCCGTGATCACGGTGCCGGCGTACTTCAACGACGCACAGCGGCAGGCCACGAAGGACGCCGGCAAGATCGCCGGCCTCAACGTCCTGCGCATCATCAACGAGCCGACCGCGGCAGCGCTCGCCTACGGCCTCGACAAGGATCGCTCGGATCAGACGATCCTCGTCTTCGACCTCGGCGGCGGCACGTTCGACGTGTCCGTGCTCGAGCTCGGCGAGGGCGTCTTCGAGGTCAAGTCGACCTCGGGCGACAACCACCTCGGCGGCGACAACTTCGACAAGGCCGTCGTCGACTGGATGGTCGCCGAGTTCAAGCGCGAGCAGGGCATCGACCTCTCGAAGGACCCGATGGCGCTGCAGCGGCTCTACGACAAGGCCGAGGAGGCCAAGATCCAGCTCTCCTCCGCGCAGTCGGCGCCGATCAACCTGCCGTTCATCGCGCTCGCGAGCGACGGTCCGCGCCACCTCGAGCTCACGCTCACGCGCGCCAAGCTGAACGAGGTCACCCACGACCTCGTCGAGCGCACCGTCGGCCCCGTCAAGCAGGCGCTCAAGGACGCCGGCCTCGAGGCCAAGGACATCGGCGAGGTCATCCTCGTCGGCGGCATGACGCGCATGCCCGCCGTCGGCGACAAGGTCAAGGAGATCCTCGGCAAGGAGCCGCACCGCGGCGTCAACCCGGACGAGGTCGTGGCGCTCGGCGCGGCGATCCAGGCCGGCGTGCTCAAGGGCGAGGTCAAGGACGTCCTCCTGCTCGACGTGACCCCGCTGTCGCTGGGCATCGAGACCAAGGGCGGCGTGATGACGAAGCTCATCGACCGCAACACGACCATCCCGACGCGCAAGTCGGAGACGTTCTCCACGGCCGAGGACGGCCAGACGTCGGTCGAGATCCACGTGCTCCAGGGCGAGCGCGAGATGGCGGGCTTCAACAAGACGCTCGGCAAGTTCCAGCTCGTCGGCATCCCGCCGGCGCCGCGCGGCGTGCCGCAGGTCGAGGTCACGTTCGACATCGACGCCAACGGCATCCTCTCGGTCTCGGCCAAGGATCTCGGCACCGGCAACGAGCAGAAGATCGAGGTCCGCTCGGGCTCCGGCCTGGCCGACGACGAGATCGAGCGCATGGTCAAGGACGCCGAGACGCACGCCGACGACGACAAGCGGCTGCGCGATCTCGCCGATGCCAAGAACCAGGGCGAGACGGCGATCTACTCGGTCGAGAAGTCGCTCCGCGAGCACGGCGACAAGGTCGACGCCGAGGTCAAGGGCACGATCGAGACCGCCGCGAGCGAGCTGCGCTCGGCGCTCGAGGGCGACGACGCGGATGCGATCCGCACCCGCACGCAGACCCTCCACGAGGCCTCGTACAAGCTCGCGGAGGTCGTGTACCAGAACACCGGCGCCTCGGGCGGCTCGAGCGAGGGTGGCAGCACGCCGCCCTCGGGCGAGGCCGAGGAAGAGGTCATCGAGGACGCCGAGATCGTGGACGAGGGCGACCACGCGCGGTCGTAGGCGATGACTGACGCCCCCTTCAATCCCGATGACGTCGTGGTCACGGGCGCCGGC
>DASXXY010000407.1:0-13697 GCA_036502805.1 Gaiellales bacterium
GCCGCGGCCGGCGCTGCCGGAGCGCACGAGCGGTGCGCGCTCGAGGCCCCGCGCGCGCTCCTCCGTGGCCACGCGCCCGTGCGGCTCGAGGAAGCCGATCACGAGGTCGGCGCCGTCCTCCGCGGCCAGGCGCGCGTCGCCGAGCATCTGGTAGGTCTTGCCCACGCCGGCAGCCGCGCCCAGGTAGAGGCGCAGGAATCCGCGCAGGCGGGGAGCAGCGGCCACGGCCCGAGTGTAGGCCGCGCGACGGCCCGATCCAGGCCTCTTTAGACGCGCTTCAGACCCCTGCCCGCGTCCTTTCGGGCGTCTTCGCGCAGCGCTCGTACGGTCGAGGCATGGACATCTTCGCGGTCGCCCTCATCCTCGCGCTCTTCGCAGCCTGTGCCGCCTTCCTGGCCGGGATCGAGCGGCTATGACCAGCTCCCAGGCCGTCGGCCTGATCGTCGCGATCGGGCTCTTCCTCTACTTCGTCGTGGCGCTCCTGCGCCCCGAGCGCTTCTGATGGCCACCGCGATCCTGCTCGTCGTGCTGCTCGGCTCGGTGCTCGCGTCGGCGTACGTGCTCGCGATCCACCTGCAGCGCGTCTTCGCCGGCACTCCCGGCCGCGCGCTGCACTGGCTGCGGCCGGTCGAGCGTGCGATCTACCGCGCGCTGCGCGTCGACCCCGCGCACGACATGGGCTGGGCGCAGTATGCGCGCGCCGTGCTCGCGTTCTCGCTCGTCTCGACGCTCGCGCTGTACGCGCTCCAGCGCCTCCAGGGCTCGCTGCCGCTGAACCCGGCGAGCCTCGCGGGCGTCCGTCCCGATCTCGCCTTCAACACGGCCATCTCGTTCGTGACCAACACGAACTGGCAGTCGTACTCGCCCGAGCTCACCATGAGCTACCTCACGCAGATGCTCGGCCTCGCGGTGCAGAACTTCGCCTCGGCCGCAGTCGGCATGGCCGTCGCGGTCGCGCTCGTGCGCGGCTTCTGCCGCTCCGAGAGCCGCGGCATCGGCAACTTCTGGGCCGACCTCGTGCGCGGCACGCTCTACGTGCTGCTCCCGCTCGCGCTCGTCGTCGCCGTCGTCCTGATGGCGCGCGGCGTCGTGCAGACGTTCGCCGGCCCGGCACACGCGAAGACGCTGAGCGGCGCGACGCAGACGATCGCGCGCGGCCCGTTCGCCGGCCAGGAGGCGATCAAGGAGCTCGGCACGAACGGCGGCGGCTCGTTCAACGCCAACTCGGCGCACCCCTATGAGAACCCGACGCCGTTCACGAACCTGCTCGAGCTCTTCAGCCTCCTGCTGATCCCGTTCGCCATGCCGTTCCTGTTCGGCCGCATGCTCGGCCGCATGCGCGAGGGCATCGCGATCCTCGCCGCGATGCTGCTCCTGCTCGGCACCGCCTACGGCATCTCGCTCGCGTCGGAGACGCGCACGACGCCGGCGCTGACGGCCGCGGGCCTCGTGCACGCGCCCAACATGGAGGGCAAGGAGCAGCGCTTCAGCATCCAGGAGGCCGCGATCTTCAGCGACTCCACGACCGCCACCTCGACCGGCGCCGTCAACGCCATGCACGACTCGTTCACGGCGATCGGCGGCGCGGTGCCGATGACGCTGATCCTGCTCGGCGAGGTCGCGCCCGGCGGCGTCGGCACCGGCCTCTACTCGATCCTGCTGTTCGCCACGCTCACGGTGTTCATCGCTGGCCTGATGGTGGGCAGGACGCCGGAGTTCCTCGGCAAGTCGATCGGCGCGCGCGAGGTGAAGCTCGCGACGCTCGGCGTGCTCGTGATGCCGGTCGGATTCCTCGTCACGGTCGGCCTCTCGTCGGTGCTCCACGACGGGCTCGCGGGCCCGCTCAACGCCGGGCCGCACGGCTTCAGCGAGATCCTCTACGCCTTCGCCTCGACCTGGAACAACAACGGCTCGGCGTTCGCCGGCCTGACCGCGGCGACGAACTACTACGACTACCTGCTCGGCGCCGCCATGGTGCTCGGCCGCTTCCTCGTGATCCTGCCGGCGCTCGGCCTCGCCGGGACGCTCGCGGCACAACGCACGCGCCCGGCCTCGAGCGGCAGCATGCCGACGGCCTCGCCGATCTTCGTCGGCCTGCTGATCGGCGTGATCCTGCTGGTCGGCGCCCTCTCGTTCTTCCCCGCCCTCGCCCTCGGCCCCCTGACCGAGGCTCTCTCCGGGAGGCTCTGGTGACCGCCACCACCACCTCGCTGCTCGATCCGGCGATCGCTCGCGCAGCCCTGCTCGACTCCGTGCGCAAGCTCGACCCGCGGGCCTTGCTGCGCAACCCCGTGATCCTCTCCGTGTGGGTCGTCTCCGTGCTCGTCAGCGGACAGCTCGCGGTCGACATCGGCCAGGGCCACGCGGTCGCGTTCGAGGCCCAGATCGCGATCTGGCTGTGGCTCACGGTGCTCTTCGCGAACTTCGCCGAGGCGCTCGCCGAGGGCCGCGGGAAGGCCCAGGCCGAGAGCCTGCGCAAGACGCGCACGGCCACGGTCGCGCGCTTCCTCGGCGCCGGCGACGTCGAGGAGCCGCGGCCCGCTCCCGACCTCCGCGCGGGCGACCGCGTCGTCTGCGAGGCCGGCGACGTGATCCCGGCCGACGGCGAGATCGTCGCGGGCATCGCGTCGGTCGACGAGTCGGCCGTGACCGGCGAGTCGGCCCCGGTCATCCGCGAGTCGGGCGGCGACCGCTCCGGCGTCACCGGCGGCACGCGCGTCCTCAGCGACGGCATCGTCGTGCGCGTCACGGCGAACCCCGGCGAGACGTTCCTCGACCGCATGATCGCGCTCGTCGAGGGCGCCGAGCGCCAGCGCACGCCCAACGAGATCGCACTCTCGATCCTGCTCGCCGGCATGAGCCTGATCTTCCTCGTCGTCTGCGCCGCGCTCGTGCCGATGGCTCAGCTCGCGGGCGCCGGCATCACGCTCGCCGTGCTCGCCGCGCTGTTCGTCTCGCTGATCCCGACGACGATCGGCGCGCTGCTCTCGGCGATCGGCATCGCCGGCATGAACCGCCTCGTGCGACGCAACGTGCTCGCCACGTCGGGGCGCGCCGTTGAGGCCGCCGGCGACGTCTCGGTGCTGCTGCTCGACAAGACCGGCACGATCACGCTCGGCAACCGCCAGGCGGCGCGCTTCCTGCCCGTCCCGGGCGTCAGCGACCGCGAGCTGGCCGAGGCCGCACAGCTCTCCTCGCTGCCCGACGAGACGCCCGAGGGGCGCTCGATCGTCGTGCTCGCGAAGGAGCTCTTCGACCTCCGCGGCCGCGACCTCTCGGCCTCGTCCGCGCGCTTCATCGCGTTCTCGGCGGAGACGCGCATGAGCGGCGTCGACCTCGACGGCCACGAGCTGCGCAAGGGCGCCGGCGACGCCGTGCGCACGTTCGTCACGGAGCGCGGCGGGAAGATCCCGGCCGAGCTCGGCGCGCTCGTCGAGGGCGTCGCGCGCGCCGGCTCGACGCCGCTCGTGGTCTGCCGTGATGCGCGCGTGCTGGGCGTCGTCGAGCTCAAGGACGTCGTCAAGGACGGCATCCGCGCGCGCTTCGAGCAGATGCGCCAGGCGGGCATCCGCACCGTGATGATCACGGGCGACAACCCGCTCACGGCCGCGGCGATCGCCGCCGAGGCAGGCGTCGACGACTACCTCGCCGAGGCCACGCCCGAGGCCAAGCTCGCGCTCATCCGCAAGGAGCAGGAGGGCGGCCAGCTGGTCGCGATGACGGGCGACGGCACGAACGACGCGCCGGCCCTCGCGCAGGCCGACGTGGGCGTGGCCATGAACGCCGGCACCTCCGCCGCCAAGGAGGCCGGCAACATGGTCGACCTCGACTCGAACCCGACGAAGCTGCTCGACATCGTCGAGATCGGCAAGCAGCTCCTGATCACGCGCGGCGCGCTGACGACGTTCTCGATCGCGAACGATCTCGCGAAGTACTTCGCGATCATCCCGGCGATCTTCCTGACCGCCTACCCACAGCTCTCGGCGCTCAACATCCTCGATCTGCACTCGCCCCACTCGGCGATCCTCTCGGCGATCATCTTCAACGCCGTCGTGATCATCGCCCTGGTGCCCCTGGCACTCCGCGGCGTGGCCTACCGGCCCTCCTCCGCCGCCAACCTGCTGCGCCGCAACGTCGTGATCTACGGCCTCGGCGGCGTGCTCGTGCCGTTCATCGGCATCAAGCTCATCGACCTCCTCATCACCGCACTCGGAGCGTGACCACAATGCCCAGCATGTTCCGCGACACCGCCCGCGCGCTGCTCGCGCTCGCCGCCCTCACGGTCGTGTGCGGCGTCGCCTTCCCGCTCGTCGTCTGGGGCGTCGGCCGGATCGGCCTCTCCGGCCGTGCCGGCGGCTCGCTCGTGCGCGCCGACGGGCGCGTCGTCGGCTCGTCGCTGATCGGCCAGGACTGGAAGGGCGCGCAGTGGTTCCACGGCCGCCCGTCCGCCGTCGCCGACGACGCGGACGGCTCCGGCGGCTCGAACCTCGGCCCCAACAGCGCCGCGCTCGCCGCAACCGTGAAGGAGCGGCTCTCTGCGGTCGCGAAGGAGGACGGCGTGTCCGCCGCCCAGGTGCCGGTCGACCTCGTCACCAGCTCCGCGTCGGGCCTCGATCCCGACGTCTCGCTCGCCGGCGCGCTGCTCCAGGTGCAGCGCGTGGCCCGCGCCAGGAGGCTCGGAGCCGCGCAGGTCGAGCGGCTCGTGCGCAGCCACGTGCAGGGCCGGACGCTCGGCTTCCTCGGCTCCGAGCGCGTCGACGTGCTGAGCCTCAACCTCGCGCTCACGCGGCTGCGCACGCGGTGAGCGCGCGCGCCCGCATCGCCGCCGCCGTCATCCGCCGCCTCCCCGAGCTCGACGAGGAGGCGGCCTGGCGGGGCGCGCTGGCGGGCGCGGGCTCGCTCTTCCTGCTCGCGGTCGCGGTGGCGGTGCTCGTGCCGCTGCGCGACCGCTTCGACACCGGCACGCTCGCGCTCGTCCTGCTGCTGCCTCCGCTCGTGGCGGCGAACGGCGGTCGCGTGCTCTCGCTGATCAGCGCCCTGATCAGCGCGCTGACGTTCAACTTCCTCTTCACGCAGCCCTACTACTCGTTCCGCATCGAGTCCGACGCGAGCGTCTCGGCGTTCGTCGTCTACATCCTGATCGCGCTCGTGCTCGCGAACTACGTGAGCGGCTTCCGCAACGCGAGCGCGGCGGCCACGCGGCGCGCCCAGAGCATGGAGCTGCTGCAGGCGCTCGCCGTCGACCTCATCCGCAGCGACGACCTGCGCCCCGCGCTGCGGCGCACGCTCGCCGATCTCACCGAGGCCCTGCACCTGCGCGGCGCCGCGCTGCGCGTGCTCGTACGCGACGAGCAGCTCGACGAGCGCGCCGGCGTCGACGCCGCCGCGACGGCCCGCCTCGAGCAGGCCATGGCGCCGGCCGACGGCGCGACGGTCGTCGCCTCGCGCGGCGACGGCGTGCTGACGCTGCCGATCTCCGACAGCGGCGTCACCTACGGGCTGCTCGGCGTCGAGAGCGGCGCGCACGAGCTCGACGACGAGACGTTCGCCGTGCTGGAGTCGTTCTGCGGCATCCTCGGCCTCGCGCTCGGGCGCGCGCGACTCGAGCACGAGGGCATGCTGCTGCAGGCGCTCACCGAGACCGACCGGCTGCGCACGGCGCTCCTGCAGTCCGTCTCGCACGACCTGCGCACGCCGCTGACGGCGATCACGGCGGCAGCCTCGGCGCTGCGCGAGAACGTGCCCGAGCACGAGCGCGAGGCCCTGCTCGGCGGCATCGAGCACGAGGCCGAGCGGCTCATCCGGCTCGTCGCCAACATGCTCGACCTCTCGCGCATCGAGGCGGGCGTGCTGCAGCCGCGCCGCACGCTGATGCCGGTCGACGAGCTGCTCTACGCGGCCGTCGACGACGCCGCGGCCGGGCTCGGCGACCAGATCGTCGACATCGACGGCGCGGCCGAGCTGCCGCCCGTGAGCGTGGACGAGACGATGATCCGCCAGGTGCTCGTGAACCTGCTCGAGAACGCCGGCCGCGCCGACCCCGACGACGCGCTCGGCCTCTACGCGGCGAGCGACGGCCAGACGCTGAGGCTCTCCGTCGTCGACCACGGCCACGGCGTCCCCGAGGCCGAGCGGCGGCGCATCTTCGAGCCCTACTACCGGCTGCGGCCCGGCCACGACCACCGCGCGGGCACCGGCCTCGGCCTCGCGATCTCGCGCGGCTTCGTCGAGGCGCACGGCGGGCGCATCCGCGTCGAGCCGACGCCGGGCGGCGGCGCCACGTTCGTCGTCGAGCTGCCGGTGGGCGCGTGAAGCGCCCCGGCGTGCTGCTCGTCGACGACGAGCCGACCGTCCTGCGCGCGCTGCGCGTGGCGCTCGAGGCACAGGAATACGTCGTCACGGCCGTCATGAGCGGCGAGGACGCGCTCTCGCGGATCACGAACCACGCGTTCGACCTCGTGCTGCTCGATCTCGGCCTGCCGGGCATGAGCGGCTTCGACGTGATCCGCAAGGTGCGCGTGCTCTTCCCCGCGCTGCCGATCATCGTGCTCTCGGCCCAGGGCGAGGACGCGGCCAAGGTCGAGGCGCTCGATCTCGGCGCCGACGACTACGTCTCCAAGCCGTTCTCGGTGCGCGAGCTGCTCGCACGCGTGCGCGTCGCGCTGCGTCGCGGCGACTCGCCCGGCGCGCGCGCCGAGTCGAACTGGCTCGAGCGCGGGCCGATCCGCCTCGACCTCGCAGAGCACTCGGCGACGGTGCGCGGCGAGGTCGTCGCGCTCACGCGCACGCAGTTCGCGCTGCTCGCCTGCTTCCTGCGCCACCCCGGGCGGCTGCTCACGCACCGCGCGATCGTGACCGAGGTCTGGGGCGACCCCGACGCCGCTGCGGCCGACAACCTGCGCGTGCAGGTCTCGCAGCTGCGGCGGCGGATCGAGGTCGATCCGCGCCATCCGGCGCTGATCGTGACCGAGCCCGGACTCGGCTACAGGTTCCTGCCGGGCTGACGCGTCGTGCCGGGCTGACGCGTCGTGCCGGGCAGGCGCGGCGCCGGGCGCGTGAGCCACGCCGGCAGCTCGGCGCCCTGGCCGAGCAGCCAGTCCTTGCCGCCCGAGATGGTGAGCAGGCCGCGCAGGAACTTCTCGTCGGGGAAGAGCGTCTCGACGAACTCCGCGTCGCGCGAGGCGACGAAGAAGAGCTGCGCCATCAGCAGCGTCGCGTAGGCGACGTGCACGGCCTCCGGCGTCCCGCGCCGCCGCGCCCAGAGCAGCCAGCTGCGAGCGACGGCCACGTGCCGGCAGGCGCCACGGCGGAACATCTCGGCGCGCAGGACATCCCAGCCGCGCGGCGTCGCACGCGCCTCGCGCACGACGCCGTAGAGGTGCACGGCCTCGCTGAAGCGCGCCGCGAGATCGGCGTCGGACTCCTGCCCGCTCGCCGGCGGCCACCACTTGCCGATGCTGCCGGTCGTGCGCAGCGGGAGGATGTAGCCGAGGCCGGTGACCCACTGGTCGAGGCCCTCCGAGCGCACCGACTGCTCGATCGCGACGCGGTCCGGCACGCGCAGGTTGGCGAGCTCCGTCGTCGTCCAGGGATAGGAGTGCAGCGCGCAGGCGTCGGCGATCTCGCGCAGCACCTCGATGGCGCTGTCGATCGGCTCCGCGCGCCCGGCGACGTCGATGCCGGCGCGCATGTGCGTCGCGGTCTGGCGGTAGACGTCGAGCGCATGCGCGGCCATGACGTCGCGCCAGTCGTCGTCGTCGGGCTGGGCCGAGAAGTTCGTCCACCACTCGTCGGCGCCGACCATCTGCGTGAGCAGCGTCGCGACGCTCGGCGTCGCCGACGTCTCGTCGGGCCGCTTGCGCTTCCTGCGCTCGATGCCGACGTGCGCGTGATTCGAGTTCCGTGCCACGTAGCCCTGATCGGCTCGCCGGCCCCAAGCCTTGAGGCCGCACGGGGGGTTCAGTCCGCGTCGTCGCCGAGGAGCGCGACCCGGCGCTCGAGGAATGCGCGCTCGCCGGGCGTCCCCGTCAGCGCGATCGCCCTCGCGTAGGCCGCGCGCGCCTCGTCCGTGCGCCCGCAGCGACGGCAGACGTCGGCGAGCGCAGCGTGGAACGGCTGGTAGCCGTCGAGCCTCTCGGCGAGCGCCGTGAGCAGCGGCAGCGCGCGCTCGGGCACAGACGCGAACGAGACCGCGACGGCCTGGTTGAGCGCGACCACCGGTGAGGCGTCGATGCGCGCGAGGACGCCGTAGAGGGCCGCGATCTGCTCCCAGTCGGTCTCCGCCCAGCTGGGCGCGAGCGTGTGCAGCGACGCGATCGCGGCCTGCACGGCGTACGGGCCGGGAGCCTGCCCGAGCGTGCTGCGCACGAGCTCGTCGGCCTCGGCGGCCACCGTGGCGTCGTAGAGCGCGCGATCGTGCTGCTCGAGCGTCACGTACGCGCCGGCGCCCTCGGCGCGTGCCGGCCGGCGTGCATCCGTCGCCAGGCAGAGCGCGAGCAGACCGCGCACCTCGCTCTCGTCGGGCATCAGGCGCGCGAGCACGCGTGCGAGGCGGATCGCCTCGGCGCACAGGTCGTCCCTGATCGCCTGCTCACCGGCCGTGGCCGCGTGGCCCTCGTTGAAGACGAGGTAGACGACGGCGAGCACGGCGGCCAGGCGGTCGGGCAGCTCGTGGTCGGGCGGCACGTCCATGCTCACGCGGGCGTCGCGCAGCGTGCGCTTCGCGCGCACGAGCCGCTGCGAGATCGCCGGCACCGTCGTGAGCAGCGCGCGGGCGATCTCCTCGAGCGTCAGCCCGGCGACGAGCCGCAGCGTCAGCACGACGCTCGCCTCGGGCGCGAGCGAGGGATGGCAGCACGTGAACGCGAGCGCGAGACGCTCGTCGCGGATCGACGAGTCGTGCTCGGGCTCGATCGCGCGGCGCAGCGCCTCGAGCTCGACGGCCTGCCGCTCGCGCTCGGTCGCCAGGCGCCGGCGGCGCAGGCGGTCGATCGCGCGATTGCGGGCCGTGCGGATGATCCAGGCGCCCGGATCGTCGGGGACGCCGTCGCGCGGCCAGCGCTCGAGCGCCGTCGCGAACGCGTCCTGGACGACCTCCTCGGCGAGATCGAGGTCGCCCACGCTGCGCGCGAGGACACCGACCGCTCGACCGAACCACTCCCGGTAGAGCCAGCCGATGGCCTCGCGCTGCAGCGGCTCGCTCACATCTGCGCGATCGGGCGCACCTCGATCGCGCCGAAGCGGGCGCTCGGGATGCGCGCGGCTGCGTCGAGTGCCTGCTCGGCCGTGTCGCAGTCGACGACGTAGTAGCCCCCGATCAGCTCCTTCGTCTCGGCGAACGGGCCGTCGGCGACGATCCGCTGCCCGTCGCGCACGCGCACGGTGTGCGCCGCCTCGCGGCCCTGCAGCGGATCGCCTGCGACGAAGATGCCCTCGTCGCGGATCGCCTTGGAGTAGGCGAAGTACTCGCCCATGACGCCGTTGACCTGCTCCTCGGTCATCCCCGACCAGGCGGTGGGATCGTCGTGGATCAGAAGCATGTACTGCATGGTGGCGCTCCTTGCTCGCGGTGTGGTGACAGTAGCGAGGACGAACGGGGCGAAGCAGAATCGACAACGGGGCGAACGGCACGCTGCCGAGACGCCGCGTCGCCGGCCGCCTCCGTCCCCCGGCCGGGTGACGCGACGGGGGCGCGCATCCGTACGGTCAGTCGGATGCGCAGGCCGATGGCTCGCCGCGCGCCTACCTGCCGAGGGGGTTTGAGATGCGCGGTCTCTGCGCGAAGCTGACGTACGCGAACGTGATGTCGACGGTGGCCGTGTTCGTAGTGATGGGCGGTGGCGCCTACGCGGCCTCGACGCTCGCGGCCGATAGCGTCGGCGGCAGCCAGCTCAAGGCCAATGCCGTCAACTCCGCCAAGGTGAAGGACGGCTCGCTCCTCGCCAGGGACTTCAAGGCCGGGCAGCTTCCCGCCGGGGCGAACGGCGCGACGGGCGCGCCCGGCGCCGCCGGTGCGACGGGTGCAGCCGGCGCGACGGGTGCAGCCGGCGCGACGGGTGCGACCGGCGCGACCGGGCCCGCCGGGGTCAAGGGCGATACGGGCGATCCGTCGGCGCCGGCCGTCAGCGGCGATGTGTACTCGGGCCAGCTGTCCATCTGGCTCGCGGCCGCCGAGCTGGGAGCGGTCGGCGGCTCGAGCTTCCCGCGTCCCCTTCCCGCCACCGTCGCGACGCCGACGATCGACTTCCGCGCCGGCGCGGCCGCCGACGCGAACTGCCCGGCGATGGGGACGGCCGCCGTCGCGGGCGTCATCTGCGTCTACGCCTACAACGCCAGCAACGTGACGTCGGTCGTCCTGAGCGGACCTGGCGGCGGTGGCGGCGCAAACCGGCGCTATGGCTTCTCCGTCGACGTGACGCGGTCCGGAGGGTCCTCGGGATACCTGCTCGCGAACTGGGCCTACAAGGTTCCCTGACCCTCGCCGCAGCGCTCGCGTCAGACGCGCGCGCGGTTGACCAGCTGCGCGAGCAGGACGAGCTCGTTGGGCCAGATCGTCGGCAGGCTCGCGACCGGCGTCGTCGTCTCCAGCGACAGCTCCGTGCGGCCCTTGACGGTGGAGAGCGAGTCGGACGCGACGCGCACCGTGCCGTTCGCGGTCTTCACGTCGATCAGCTCGCGGAAGCCCACCGAGCGCTCGCCCGTGGTGGGGAACACGAGCTTGCGGAACGAGACGACGCGGGCCTTCGCGCTGCTCGTCTTGAGCACGAGCGAGCGCAGGCAGGAGAAGAAGTGCGGCG
Organism: Gaiellales bacterium; assembly: GCA_036502805.1. Classification (GTDB taxonomy): domain Bacteria; phylum Actinomycetota; class Thermoleophilia; order Gaiellales; family JALYLC01; genus JALYLC01. The sequence goes on from DASXXY010000407.1 coordinate 10,797, forward strand.
AGTCGACCGAGCGCTGCAGATCGAGCGCGACCATGCGCGGCGTCTGGAAGACCTCGGCCGAGCTCGCCATCACGATGCCGGCCTGGCGGAAGCTCACGGCGGCCTCGCCCGTGATCACGAGGTCCGACAGCCTGAGGTGGAAGTTCGCGCAGCTCAGCGCCGTGGCCACATCGTGCTTCGTGGCGCCGCCCTGCCAGTCCGACGGGCTGCCGATGTCGGTCTTCTCCAGCATCACCGCGCGCGCGGCGGCCGAATCCGGCGTCGTCAGCGCGAGCTTGTAGGTGTTCGAGTTCGCGGTCGCCGTCGCCGCGAATGGGAGGGCGACCGCCAGGGCGATGCCGAGCGCCCAGCGGTGCGAGATGCGCGGGTGAGTCATCACGCATCGCATATCGGCTGAAAGGCCGGCGCGGGAAAGGGGATTCGCGCGTCGCCGGCGGCAAGATCCCCCGGACGGCGCGGGACGCCACCGCGCTGTCTCGCTCGTCTGGCGGAGCGGGGACGATCGCGTCGCGCTCAGGCAGGGATGGGGTCGGACCCAGTCGTGCAGTGGCCCTTCGCGGGCGGGGCTGGGCGGGCTCACGGCTCACGAACGACGTGACCCGGCCGGCGTTCCCTGTACCTGCGACCACTGCACGATAGGGGTCAGACCCCTATCGCGCACACGTCGTTTCGAGTCTGGTACGGGCTTTGCGGGGTGCATGATAGGGGTCTGACCCCTATCGCGCAGTGGCGAACAGGTCGCCCGGCAGGGCCGCGTCGTCGAGCGTCACGACGCCGGCGCCACCCTCGTCGAGCGCGGCCATGAGCGCGCCGTGGGCCGGCTCGCGGCGGGCGCGGCGCAGCTCGCAGCCGGGCAGCGCCGCTGCGAGCGCGTCGACCAGCAGCGGCGAGGAGTGGCGCATCACGCCGCCCGCGAGCGTGACCGGCGTGGGCTCGCCGAGGCCGCAGACGCGCGCGCCCGCGCGCAGGTAGGCGGCGTTCTCGCGCGCGACCCAGCCCACGCGCTCGATCGCGAGCTCGTCGCCCTCGGCCGCGCAGTCGAGCAGCAGGCCGCCGAGCGAGGCGCGCGGCGGGCGCGGCGCGCGGCCGGTCACGATCTCCATCGCGCCCGCGACGTCGGGCGCACCGTAGGCCTCTGCGACCCGCTCCGGCAGGACGCTCGGCGGCAGCAGGCCGAGCGAGCTGCGCACGGCGGCGTCGAGCGTCGCGCGCGTGAGATCGATGGTGAAGAACGGCGAGGCCAGCCAGCTCACGTGCCAGAGCCGGCCGTCGGCGGCGCGCGCGCCGATCGCGGTGCCCGTGCCGCACACGAGCGAGCAGCCGACGCCGTCGTCGGCCGCGCAACGGATGGCGCCGATCGCATCGTTGACGACGACCGTGCGGCCGGCCGGGATCAGGCGCGAGAGCTCCGCCTCGTAGAACGCGATGTCGACCGGCCAGTCCGCGCCCGCAAGCGAGTAGTACGCGGATGCGACCTCGCCCCCGCCGGCAGCGGCGATCGCCGTCTCGGCGGCCCGCACGATCTCGGCGAGTGCCGTGTCGTCGTCGACCGAGTAGATGTCGCTGCAGCCCGTGCGGGCATGCCCCGCGACGCGGCCGTCGGCGCCGCTCGCGAGCGCGATCGTCTTGGTGTTGCCGCCGTCGACGCCGAGGAAGAGCATGCGCGGGCGCTCAGCGTCCCGAGCCGGAGGCTCGCTGCCGCGCAGGCGCGGTCCGAGCGCCTTCGGCGCGATCGGGCTCCGCGCTCGCGCACGCCGGCATGGGCGGCGCAGCCGCGTCACGCCCGGAGCTCCTGGCCAGCACACTCACGACAGCGAACCTCCGACTCGGGCCGCTAGGTCGGCAGCAGGCGAGCGGGCAGGTGCTCGCGGTGAGCGTGCGCGAGCGCGTCGTAGACGCGCTCGGTGCGGTCGAGGTCGACCATCAGCGGGTGCGCGGCGAGCGCGTGGATGGCGTCGCGGCGCGTGCCCGACCAGGCCGCATCGGCGGCCAGCGCCTGGTACTCGCCGAGCTCGTGCACGAGGCCGTAGACGTGCTGCGGGAGCGGCGCGGGCACGGGCAGCGGCTGGATCCAGCCGTCGGGGCCGCCGCAGCGGCCGAGCAGCTCGACCACCAGCGTCTCGTCGAACCCCGGCAGCGCACCCCCGGTGTTCGGCACGTTCACGGTCAGGACCTCGTCCTTCTCGTTGAAGACCGCGTCCATCGCGTCGATCGCGAGCTCGAGCTCGTGGATGCCGCCGCGCGAGAACTTCGGGTCGAGCTTCGGGTCGTCGCTCCGGGCCTGCTCGGCGTAGTGCTCCCAGTAGCCGGTCGACCAGCCGAGGATGTCCTCGGCGCGCGTCGTCGGCTTCGCCTGCAGCTCGGCGAGCACCTCGTCCTGGCAGTAGTAGTACTGGAAGTAGTCGGCCGGGATCGCATCCATCTCGGCGGCGATGCGGAGCTGCCGGCGGAGCGCGCCGGTGAGTTCGGGATCGTCCTTGCGGCGCTCCCAGGCCTCGGCCACGAGCGGCATCGCGTCGGCGCCCCGGTACTCGTGCTGCACGCTCCAGCAGGCGTGGTTGAGCCCGACCATGACGGTCTCGAGCTGGTCGCGATCGAGATCGCAGGCGCGCGCGATCTGATCTGCGAAGTAGATCGGCCCCTCGCAGAGCGACACGAACGGCACGTCGGAGTGCGTCGTCACGGCCTGCGCGAGCACGTTCACCGGGTTCGTGTAGTTGAAGATCCTGGCGCTCGGACAGACGTCCTCGACGTCCGCGAGGATGCCCTGCATCGCGTGGATCGCGCGCAGCGCCATGAAGAAGCCGCCCGGTCCCTGCGTCTCCTGGCCGATGATCCCGTGCTTGAGCGGGATCTTCTCGTCCAGGATGCGGGCGGCGAATCCGCCGGGCCGGTAGCTCG
>DASXXY010000408.1:0-12863 GCA_036502805.1 Gaiellales bacterium
CTCGGCGTGCGCCTCTCGCTGCGTGACGTGGCGCAGCTGCGACGCGACTGCGAGCGCGCCTGCCGGCTCGACACCGCGACGGCGCCCGCGCGCATGCTGCACGAGCTCGAGCGCGCGGCGAACGCCCTCTTCGGGCGGTTGCCGGCCTCGCGCGGGCGCACGCGACTCACGGAGGCCCAGCTGCGCGACCTCGCGCCGCGCGAGGCGGCGGCGGTGCGGCACGCGCTCGGCAGCCTGACCGCGAAGCTCGGCGGCATGGGGGAGGAGCGCGACGTCATCGCGCGCCGCGCCGAGCGCTTCCGCGTCGCGCTCGACGCCTGCCTCGGCGCCGATCACGACCAGCTCGTCGTGTGGAGCGAGCGCGGCGGCGCCGGACCCGAGCTGCGCTCGGCGCCCGTCTCGGTCGCCCCGCTCCTGCGCGAGCACCTCTGGGGCCGCCTGCACGCGGCCGTGCTGACGTCCGCGACGCTCTCGATCGAGGGCGACCTCTCGCACACGCGCGCCCGGCTGGGACTGGCCGGTGCCGACGAGCTCGTGCTCGCCTCGCCCTTCGACGTGCAGGAGCAGGCGCGCCTGTACCTGCCGCGAGACGCGCCGGACCCGCGCTCGCCGGGCTGGGATCAGGCGATCGCCGACCACATCGCCGCGATCGTGCGCGCCAGCGAGGGCCGTGCGCTCTGCCTCTTCACGAGCTGGCGCGCGCTCGAGGCCGTGCGCGGCCTCGTCGCGGCCGGGCTCGGCGCCTACACGCTGCTCGTTCAGGGCGAGGCCCCGCGCGAGCGGCTGCTCGAGGCGTTCCGGGCCGACGTGCACTCCGTGCTGCTCGCCACGCAGAGCTTCTGGCAGGGCGTCGACATCCGCGGCGAGGCCTGCTCGTGCGTGATCATCGACCGGCTGCCGTTCGCGGTCCCGAGCGATCCGCTCGTGGCCGGGCGCTGCGAGCAGATCGTGCGCGACGGCGGCTCGGCGTTCGACGACTACGCGCTGCCGCAGGCGGCGCTGATGCTGCGCCAGGGCTTCGGGCGGCTGCTGCGATCGCACGACGATCGCGGCGTCGTGGCCGTGCTCGACGGCCGCCTCAACACCGCGCGCTACGCACAGCCGCTGCTCGCGGCGCTCGCGCCCGTGCCGCACGTGCACGCGATCGAGGAGGTCGAGGAGTTCTTCGCCCGCCCGATCGAGCTCGCGCGCTGACGTGGCGCGGGCGCGCGGTCAAGCACAGCGGTGGCACAGCGACGTGCCCTATGCTGGGCCCCGGTGAGCAAGCGCAAGCTCGAGGCAACTCGGCGTAACCAGGAACGGAAGGCGGCGTCGGGTCGGCGCACTCCTCCGGGGTACAAGCCGGGCAGTACACGCCGCAGGTCGTTCGGCGGTCGTCGCCTGCTGGGCGGAATCGGCGCGCTGCTCGTCGTCGCGCTGCTCGGCGTCGTCCTCTTCGCCACGAACGTCTTCGGCAGCGACAAGCTCGCGGGCATGAAGACGCTCGTCAAGAACGGCACGTGCGTCGAGACCGACTTCAAGAAGAGCATGGGCCGCGAGCACACGACGAACCCGAAGACGAAGGTCGTCTACACGCAGTCCGACCCGCCGACGTCCGGCAAGCACTACCAGGTGCCGCCGCCGCTCATGATCTACGACGAGCCCGTGCCGCAGTGGATCCTCCTGCACGCGCTCGAGCACGGCAACGTGCTGGTTCAGTACGGCAGCCAGGTCTCGGCGGCCGACAAGGCTGCGCTGCGCGCCGCCGTCCTCAGCCACCGGGCCCGCACGCTGATGGCGCCGTACCCGAAGCTCGGCAAGCGCGTCGTCTACACGGCCTGGCAGCGCATGCTCAGCTGCCAGGGGTTCCAGCAGGACGCGCTGACCGGCGCGCAGGCCAAGTGGACCGGCCTCAAGGGCGTCGCGCCCGAGGCGGCCGCGTTCAACACGCCCGACTCGGGCGTGCTCGCCGGCACCGGCTGGTAGATCCGCCCCGCCGCGGGCAGCGCCCGCGGGAACGCGTCAGAACGCTGCCAGCGCCAGTCGCAGGAGCGCCGGCTTGTCGGCCAGCGGCGGGTACGTGACGAGCGGCACGCCGACGTAGCGGCGATCGACGTGGAAGCGGCTGCGCGACTCGACGTGCCCGTCGCGGAGCTCGAGCGCCCGGCCCTCGGCGATCTCCTCGATGCGCACGCGCAGACCGGTCGCCCGGCCGGCGAGCTCGAGCGGCTCGGCCGTCGAGGCGAACAGCACGAAGCCGTCGCCGTGGCCGAGGCAGAGCGGGCGCGAGGCCCGGCGTGCGAGCGTGAGCCGCCCGGGCTCGCCCTCCCAGAGCACGCCCACCGCGGCGCTGCCGCGCACCTCTGCGAGCGCCTCGGCGATGTCGCCGCTGCGGTCGGCGAGCATCGCGATCGCCTCGGAGTCGACCGTGATGTGCGGCGTCGAGCGAGCGGCGCCGTGCCGCCGGAAGAGCTCGTCGTCGTTGTCGAGGTGGCCGTTGTGGACGACGACGGCACGGCCGTAGCGCACGGGGTGGTTGTTGTCGTTCAGCGTCGGGACGCCCTTCGTGTACCCGCGCACGTGGAAGATCGCCTCGCCCACCGCGGCCGGCACGTCGACGTGCTCGACGAACTCGCGCAGGGGCACGGATCGCTTGTGCACCTCGACGCCGCCGTCGGGCCGGTGATAGCCGTAGCCGGTGGCGTCCGTGCCGCGCTCGGAGATGCCCGCGAGCAGGAGCCGGGCCAGCGCCGTCCGCTCGAGCCCGACGCCGGGGGCGATCGTGAAGCCGGCGATCCCGCACATGACCTCAGCCTACCGCGACGTCCCCGAGCCGCTCGCCCGGCCGGCTCAGGGATCCCGGCCCAGCGCGTCGTCGAGGCTGAGCCTGCGCGAGACGGGCAGGCTCAGCAGGAGGGCCGAGAGCAGGATGAACATCAGGTAGCCGTAGAGCCACTCGCCGGGCGCATTCGCGACGAGCAGCGTGATCGCGATCGCCTGCGCGAGGCCGAGCGCCGCGCCGAGGCGCGTCACGATGCCGAGCACGAGCGAGAGCCCCGTGAGCAGGCCCGCGAGGAAGACGATCCACCCGAAGGCCGTGGTGTGGGGGATCAGCACGTCGCCCGCGAAGCGCCGCAGGGGCGAGCTGAAGGCGTGCTCGTGCGCGACCCGGAAGGCGCGCGGCAGGCCCCAGTAATCGCCCTTGCCGAAGTCGGGCGGCAGCTTCCAGAGCAGGTTGACGAGCCAGAGGACGCCCATGAATGCGCGCACGCCGGCGAGGCTCAGCAGCACGCGCTCCCGCTCGTCCATCCGCGCCAACGCTAGCAGGGTGTGAGGATCGTCACGTGCGCGGGCCGGAGGCGCTCTGCGACGCCTCCGTGCCGGCTCTCGGCAGGGCCGTAGACTGCCCCGGGCCCGGGTGGTGGAACTGGTCAGACACGGCCGGCTTAAAACCGGCTGCCGCCCTGCGGCGTGCGGGTTCGAGTCCCGCCCCGGGCATCGCCGCACCGCGGGGTCATCCGGGCGGTGAAGGAGCGGTCGAGCGCTCTCTCACTCGACCGCAACGACCGCGTCCGCCAGCGCATCGATGCCCGCGAGCCTCGCCGCCAGAGCGTCGCTCAGGCCGTGGCGGGCTGCGAGTGCGGCCGGCGCCGTGTAGCTGACCACCGTCTGGTCTCCGTCCTTCCAGACAAGGAGCTTGAGCGGCAGATCAAGCGCCGCGAGCGGTACCGACGCCATGACCGGCGTCCCGGCTTCGGGACTGCCGAAGATGACGACCTTCGTCTCGCGCAACTCGAGTCCGCGTTCTGCGGCCTCACCGCCATGGTCGATGACCGCGAAGACCTTCATGCCCCGTGCCTCCACGAGCGAGCGAATGCGATCGACGGTTTCCGTCACCGAGCGCGGGCTCGACGTCGTCACGAACTCCTGCAAGCTCTCGTGTGCCCCGTCTCGACGCTGCGCGTCGTCCTCGGCGAAGACCTCCAGCGCCACCTGGTAGCTGTCGAATGCACGTGCCGCGCCGGCGTACGCCTCGACGTGGATGAACAACTCGACGATCTCGGCCTTACTCACACCGTTGTGCAGTGCGATCCTCAGCTGACCGCGCAGCGGCTCGCGAGTTCCAAGCGTCGCTGCAATGGTCACGGACACGAGCGCGCGGCCGCGAACATCGAGCCCGGCTCGACTCCAGGAGTCGCCGAACGTGTGCCGAGTGGCGAGCCGGCGGAAGTCCTCGCCCACCGGCGGCTCACCTGCGCCCAGGGGAAGCGCAAGCGGCGCGCCCAGCAGCTCTCCCGCCTTCGCGAAGGCGGCCTGATCGGTCCGCGAATCATCCATACATGCTCCTTCTTGCCGGCCTTGCGGTCGGATTTGAGATCAACCCGTGTGACGAGCGCCCCACGGAGCCGGAAGGGCAGCACTGGTAACGGTAGACGCCTTTCGAAGCAGGACGTGCCTTGGAAGCAGATGGTGCCGAGCAGCCCCGGCAGTTGCGCGACCCGGTCGGTTCCCGCCTCGGGCACGCAGCCATCCATCGCACGCATCAGCTGGCTTTCTGGTCGAGCAGACGGGCTATGGGCGCCGGCGGGTTTGCAAGCCGCCTCTTCGGTGCATCGCCGCCGCGGCGGCGCAGAGGTCAGCCCGCGGCAGCCGCAAGCAGCGCGGCGCCGTGCAGGATGTCGCGCTCCGAGACGGTCGCGCCGGCCAGGCCGAAGCGGTCGAGCACGCGCCCCAGCACCGCGAGCCCGGCGACGATCACCGGGGCGCGAGCGGGCTCCAGCCCGGGCACCTCGCGGCGCTCGGCGAGCGGCATCGCCGCGAGCCGCGCCTGGAGGTCGCGCACCTCGGCGCGTGTCAGCTGCGCATCGTGCACGGCCTCGGCCGAGTAGCCGCCGTGCGCGATCGCCGCGAGCGTCGTCGCCGTGCCGGCCACCGCGATCGCGCGCCGCGTGGCCGCGACGGCCTCCTCGGGCACGACCTGCAGGAGCTCGTCGACGGCCGCGCCGCAGGCCGTGAAGGCCTCGTCCGCGATCACGTCCTCGCCCAGGAAGCGCTCGGTCATGCGCACGCACCCGGCCTGCAGCGAGGTCGACCAGGCGACACCGTCGGGGCCGCCGAGCACGAGCTCGGTCGAGCCGCCGCCGACGTCGATCACGAGCGTTCCGTCGGCCGAGGCGCCGGCCTCGCCCGGCGCGCGCGAGCTGACGCCCGCGAACGTCGTCGCCGCCTCCTGCTCGCCGCTCAGCAGGCGCGGCTCGAAGCCCGTCGCGGCGACGCGGGCGAGGAAGTCGTCGCGGTTCGCGGCGTCGCGCACGGCGCTCGTCGCGACCGCGAGCATGCGCTCGGCGCCGAGCTCGCGCGCTCGTGCGGCATAGCGCTCGAGCGCTGCCGTGACGCGGCCCATCGGCTGCTCGCCGAGCGTGCCGCCGGCATCCACGCCCTCGCCGAGGCGCGTGATCTCGAGCAGCCGCTCGACCTCGGCGACGCTGCCGTCGGCGCCGACGTCGGCGACCAGCAGGCGCGTCGAATTGGTGCCGATGTCGGCGGATGCGACGCGCATCGCGCCATCGTGACACGTCTTGCATCGCGGGCGGAGCTGAGCTACCATCCGGTCACCGACGCGGGGTGGAGCAGTCCGGTAGCTCGTTGGGCTCATAACCCAAAGGTCGCAGGTTCGAATCCTGCCCCCGCTATACGACGGAGGGCGTGCGCGACGCGGCGCCCTCCGCCGCGTTGAGGCGGCAATCACAGCCTCGCTTCCCTCCTCACCGGCCCGGCCGGCGGCCGTATGACGGCCCCGCCACGCCGGTGCCGATCGCATTCCGCGTGCGGGAGCCCGGGGCCTGACCCGCGACTCCCGGGCCAGACCCGCGACTCCCGGGCCAGACCCCGGAGTGGAGCGCGGGCGGCGGGCGGGGCCGGGGTAAGGTGCTCGCATGAGCGTTCGCACCACGGTCGCCGGGGCAGTCGACTCGGCGCTCGACGCCAGCGTGATCGGCGGCTTCTCGCGCATCGGCCCGCTCGTGCGCGGGCGGCTGGAGGGGTGGCAGGAGCCGCCGCGGCTCGACGGGCGCGTCTGCCTCGTCACCGGCGGCAGCGGCGGCCTCGGCCTGGCCGCCGGTCTCGGCCTCGCGCAGCTCGGGGCCTCGCTGCGGCTGCTCGTGCGCGACGCCGGGCGCGGGGAGGAGGCGCGCCGGCGCATCGCCGCCGAGACGGGCAACGACGACGTGCGCTACGAGCTCGTCGACATGTCGCTGCGCAGCTCCGTGCGCGCGTGCGCCGAGCGCATCCTCGCGGGCGGCGAGCCCGTGCACGTGCTCGTGCACAACGCCGGCGTGCTGCCGCCCGAGCGCCGCGAGACCGGGGAGGGCCTCGAGCTGACGTTCGCGACGAACGTGCTCGGGCCGCACCTGCTGACGCGCCTGCTGCGCGACCGGCTGGTCGCGAGCGCGCCCGCGCGCGTGCTGCTCGTCTCGTCGGGCGGCATGTACCTGCGCAGGCTCGACGTCGGCGACCTGCAGACGACGGCGCGCGACTTCGACGGCACGGACGCCTACTCGCGCAGCAAGCGCGCCGAGGTGGTGCTCGCCGAGCGCTGGGCCGAGGAGCTCGCAGGCACGGGCGTCGTCGTCCACTCGATGCACCCGGGGTGGGCCGACACGCCGGGGATCAAGCAGTCGATCCCGGGCTTCCAGCGCGTCATGGGGCCGTTGCTGCGCACGCCGGAGCAGGGCGCCGACACGATCGTCTGGCTGGCCGCAGCGGCCGAGCCCGGCGAGACGACGGGCCGCTTCTGGTGCGATCGGCACGTCCGCACGACCCACCGCCTGCGGCGCACGTGCGAGACCGCCGAGGAGCGCGATCGCCTCTGGCACGCGCTGGAGGCGCTCGCTGCGGGCGCGTCGGCCCGGATATGATCAACCACGGCAAATGACGGACTAGGAGCCAAGGCGTGGCTGGAATCACACTCGAGGGCGTCTGCAAGACCTTTGCAGGGGGCGTGCAGGCTGTCGACAATGTCTCGCTCGAGATCGGCGACGGCGAGTTCATGGTGCTGGTCGGCCCGTCGGGTTGTGGCAAGACGACGATCCTGCGCATGGTCGCCGGCCTCGAGGAGGTCAGCGACGGTGAGATCACGATCGGCGATCGCAACGTCACGGATCTGGCGCCCAAGGATCGCGACATCGCGATGGTGTTCCAGAACTACGCGCTCTACCCGCACATGACCGTCGAGCAGAACCTGGGCTTCGGTCTCAAGCTGCGCAAGACGCCGAAGGCCGAGATCAAGAAGCGCGTGGACGACGTCGCGCAGATCCTGGGTCTCGACCCGTTGCTCAAGCGCAAGCCGGCGGCGCTCTCGGGCGGTCAGCGCCAGCGCGTCGCGATGGGCCGCGCGATGGTGCGCGAGCCGCGCGCGTTCCTGATGGACGAGCCGCTCTCGAACCTCGACGCGAAGCTGCGCGTGCAGATGCGCGCCGAGCTCGCGCGGCTGCGCGATCGGCTCAAGACGACGACCGTCTACGTGACGCACGACCAGGTCGAGGCGATGACGCTCGGCGATCGCGTCGCGGTCATGCGCGACGGCATCCTGCAGCAGTGCGACACGCCGCAGAACCTCTTCAAGCGGCCAGTCAACCTGTTCGTGGCGGCGTTCATCGGCTCGCCCGCCATGAACCTCGTCGACGCCAAGGTCGCGGGCGGCAAGGTCGAGTTCGCGGGCTTCAGCCTCGACGCGCCGCCGCTCCCGGGCCTCGAGGCCTACGAGGGCAAGACCGTGATCCTCGGCATCCGTCCCTCGGACTTCGACGACGCCTCGCTGGGTCGCGATCCGCACCTGCCGACGATCAGCGTCACGGCATCCGTCGTCGAGGAGCTCGGCTCCGAGGTGCACGTGCTGTTCCCGGTCGACGCCCCGCCGGTCTCGAGCGACGCGGTGCGCGCCGCCGAGGAGTCCGACGAGGACGGCGGCGCCCGCCTGATCCACGACGAGGCCGAGCGCTCGCAGTTCACGGCCCGCGTCTCGGCCGCCTCGCCCGTGCGCGCCGGCCGGCCGATCACGCTCACGGTCAACACGGCCGCAATGCACGCCTTCGACCCCGCCAGCGGCGAGTCGATCGGCGTCACGGAGCTGGCGACGGCCTGAGCAGTCGGCGCGGCTCCGAGACGGTCGCCCGTCTCAGAGCCGCAGCCCGCCTACGGCAGTACGACCACGCAGTCGATCTCGACCTTGATGCCGCCCGGGAGGGCGGCGACCTGGACCGTCGTGCGGGCCGGCTTCGGATCCGGGAAGTACGGCGAGTAGATGCCGTTCATCGCGTCGAAGTCGTTGATGTCGGCGAGGAAGACGCCGCAGCGCACGATGTCGCCGTAGCCGGCGCCGGCGCTCGCGAGGATGCGCCCGATGTTCTCGAGCGTGAGGCGCGTCTCGTCCTCGATGGAGGCCGGTTCGTACTTCCCGTCCACCATCGGCCCCTGGCCGGAGACATAGAGGAAGCGGCCTTCGGCGATGATTCCGGGGCTGTAGGCGCCGACCGGAGTTGTTCCTTGCACGGGCGTTCGAGTCATGGGCGCCATCGTCGCAGATGCACGCCGCCCCTGCGAGAATCGCAGTCCCGTTCCGCGACCCGGAGTGCACATGACCCGCGCAGTTCGCTTCCAGGGGCCTGGCCCCGGTATCCGCATCGGCCGTCTCGAGGACGACGCCGTCTGGGATGTCGGCGCGGCGCCGGCCGTCGGCTTCGTGCCCTCGGCCGAGGCCTGGGAGCGCGTGCGTGGCGCCTCGGGCGCCTGCTTCCGGCTCGATCAGGTCACGCTGCTGGCGCCGGTCGTCCCCCCGAAGCTGCTCTGCATCGGGCTCAACTACCGGGCCCACGCCGAGGAGACGGGCGCCAGCATCCCGACCGAGCCCGTCGTGTTCTGCAAGCTGCCGAACTCCTACAGCGGCCCCGGCGACGACATCGTGCTGCCGATCGACGACGCGACGCCCGACTTCGAGGCCGAGATGGCGCTTGTGATCGGCACGCGCATCCGGCGTGCCGACCGCGCGTCCGCGCGCGCCGCGATCGGCGGCATCTCGGCGCTCAACGACGTCTCCGCGCGCACCGCGCAACGCAGCTCGGGCGGCCAGTTCATCCGCGGCAAGAGCTACGACACGTTCGCGCCGCTCGGCCCGTGCATCACGGATGCGAGCGGGCTCGACCCCAATGACCTGGCCGTCAAGCTGACGCTCTCGGGCGAGCTCATGCAGGACTCCAGCACCTCCGACATGATCTTCGACGCCGAGGACCTGATCGTCTACATCTCGGCCGCGATCACGCTCGAGCCCGGCGATGTCATCGCCACCGGCACGCCGAGCGGCGTCGGCATGGGGCGCGATCCCAAGCGCTGGCTGCGTCCGGGCGACGTCTGCGACGTCGAGATCGAGGGCGTCGGCGTGCTCAGCAATCCCTGCGTCGCGGAGGCGTAGGCCGGCCGACTCCACCCCGACCGAGGGAATCGCGCCGCTCGCAGCGACGTAGGGGACATGACGCTCGCAACCACGCCGATCGAGCCGGTGGCGAAGGACGACGCGCGCCTCGGCCTCGACGCGGCGTCGTTCCGCTCGTTCTACGACGAGGCGCTGCCGCGCATCTACGGCTACTTCCTGCGTCGCACGGGCGGCTCGCCCGCGCTCGCCGAGGACCTCACGCAGGACACCTTCATGGCTGCCGTACGGGAGCTCCAGGGCGGCCGCCGGCCTGCGACCCCGAGCGCCTGGATCCACGGCATCGCTCGCCACAAGCTGATCGACCACTACCGGCGGACGGGACGGTCCGAGCGTGTGCAAACCGCCGCGGAGGCAGTCGATCCACATGCGGCGCGCTTCGACGACGATCGGAGCGAGCGCCTCGCCGCGGCGCTCGATCGCGTGCCTGCGGCTCAGCGAGCCGCGCTCGTGCTCTGCCATCTCGACGGCTTCACGGTCGCTGAGGCCGCGCGGGCCCTCGGGCGCAGCGAGAAGGCCCTGGAGTCGCTGCTCGGCCGCGGCCGGGGGAGCCTCAGGCGCGCCTACCTGGAGCTCGCGGAATGAGCGGCGCCGACGATCTCGCCGCCCGGCTCGCCGAGCTCGAGGCTCCAGTCGAGCCGCGGGCGGCGTTTGCCGACGACCTGCAGGCCCGCCTGCTGCTGGCACTTGCCGCGGACGCGCCTGCGGCGCCGCTCAGGTCCGCGCTCGCGGAGCGCGGAGCCGCGCGGCGGCGACCTCGGAGCCGCGTGCGTGCAGCGTTCATCGCCGTCGCCCTCCTGCTCGTGCTCGCGAGTGCCGCGACCGCGACGTACGTCGTCGTGCGGGATGCGGGAGGCGACTCGCCGAGCCTGATCAACAGCCCGTCGAACGGGGTGGCCTCGCTCACGATGATCGACGCGGACGGCAGCAAGCAGACGGTCTGGCGCTGTCCGCACGGCGAGTTCTGTGGCGACGTGACGAGCGTGGCGTGGTCTCCGGACGGGACGCGCGTCGCGATCGCGCTGGGCGAGATCGGCGGTCACAGCGTGTATCCCGGGCTGCACGTCATCGATGTGGGCAGCGGGCGGGACGTGAAGCTCGTCGGCCTGACGCCGTTCCTGCTCGCGCCGGCTGGATCGGCGCAGCACGCACGAGCGCAGCGGAGCGCGTTCCGCAAGGTCATCGCGGCGTATGGCTGTCTGACGCCCGATCAGCTCGCATGGTCGCCCGACGGCACGCGCATCGCCTACGCCTGCGCTCTCGGCCTCAATGCTCGCACTGTCAGCGACATCCACATCATGCAGGCCGACGGCACGCATCCGTACCGGCTCCGCACCGGCACCCACGTTGCCGCATGGCCCTCCTGGTCGCCCGACGGTTCACGCATCGCGTTCTCCACGGCTCTCACGCCGCTCGTGAAGGCCAAGAGCACGAGCCCGCGCTGGACGCGCACGACGCGTGCGGTCATCTACAGCGTCGATCTCGCGGGCGCGCACCGTCGCCGCATCGCGTTCGGGGCGGCGCCTGCCTGGTCTCCGGACGGATCGGCGATCGCGTATCGCTCCACGTGCGGTGGGCGCATCCGCCTCGTCGCTCCCGACGGCCATGACCTCACGCCCGTGAGTGGAAGCGCGCGCTGCGAGGGCATCGGGCCCGCCGGTTGGCCGGCGTGGTCCCCCGATGGGCGCCGGCTCGCGATCGGTACGGCCTTCGACCTCTATGCGATCGATGCCGACGGAAGCGACCTCGTGCACGTCGGTGGCGTGTCCGCCGGCTTCGGACTCGGATCGGTGCGGCCGGTGTGGCAGCCGCCCGCCAAGGGCACGGGAAGCTAGAGCGCGCTGACGGCGGCGACGAGCGCGTTCAGCGACGCCTTGGCGTCGCCGAAGAGCATGGAGCAGTTGGGCTCGTAGTAGAGCGCGTTGTCGACGCCGGCGAAGCCCGTGCCGAGTGAGCGCTTGAGCACGATGACCTGCTTGGCGCGATCGACCTCGAGGATCGGCATGCCGAAGATCGGGCTCTCGGGGCTGGTGCGCGCGGCCGGGTTCGTGACGTCGTTGGCGCCGATCACGAGCACGACGTCCGTGCGCGCGAACTCGGGGTTGATGCGCTCCATCTCGTAGAGCTGCGTGTACGGCACGTCGGCCTCGGCGAGCAGCACGTTCATGTGGCCCGGCATGCGCCCGGCGACGGGGTGGATGGCGAAGCGGACGTCGATTCGCTTCGCCTCCAGCAGGTCGGACAGCTCGCGCGCCACGTGCTGGGCCTGCGCGACGGCGAGCCCGTAGCCGGGCACGATCACGACGCGGCTCGCGTACGAGAGCAGGACGGCGGCGTCCGAGGCCCCGAGCGAGCGAGTGGTGCCTCCGGCCGCGTTCGTGCCGGCGCCTGCGGAGGCGCTGCCGCCACCACCACCGAACGCGCCGAAGAGCACGTTCGTGAGCGGGCGGTTCATGGCCTGGCCCATCATGCGCGTGAGCAGCGTGCCCGAGGCGCCGACGAGCGTGCCGGAGACGATCAGCAGGTCGTTGTGCAGCACGAAGCCCGAGGCGGCCGCCGCGATGCCGGTGCAGGAGTTGAGCAGCGAGATCACGACCGGCATGTCGGCGCCGCCGATCGGCAGCACGAAGAGCACGCCGAGCAGCAGGGCGAGAGCGCCCGCGGCGATCAGGCGCGTCTGGCCGTCGCTGAAGCTGATGCTCGCCGCCAGGATCACGACGGCTGCCGCCACGAGCGCATTGATCGGCTTCTGGGCGGGATACGTGACGGGCCGCCCGCCGATCAGCTCCTGCAGCTTCGCGAACGCGATCACGGAGCCGGCGAACGAGAGGCAGCCGATCACGAGCGAGAGCGCGATCGCGATCGTCTCTGCGAGCGGGGCGCGTCCGGGCTCGGGCGCGAGCCGGTGGTACTCGGCGAGCGCGATCAGTCCGGCGCCGCCGCCGCCGACGCCGTTGAAGAGCGCGACCATCTGCGGCATCGCGGTCATCTTCACGGAGCGCGCCGAGAGCACGCCGATGGCGCTGCCGATCGCGATCGCGACGGCGATCGCCCAGTAGCTGACGACGCCCTCGTCGGCCAGCGTGGCCGCGATCGCGGCGAGCATGCCGCCCGCGGCGAGCGTGTTGCCGCTGCGCGCGGTCGCCGGGTGGGAGAGCCGCTTGAGCCCGACGACGAAGGCGATGATCGCCAGCAGGTCGATCAGCTGGATCGCCTCGCTGCGGCTCATGCGCCGTCCTTGCGCTTGAACATCTGCAGCATGCGGTCGGTCACGACGAAGCCGCCGACGACGTTGATCGCGCCGAAGGTCACTGCGACCAGCCCGAGCACGGTCGCGAAGCCGCTGCCGCCGGCGCCGGCGACGAGGATGGCGCCGACGATGACGATGCCGTGGATCGCG
>DASXXY010000409.1:0-5280 GCA_036502805.1 Gaiellales bacterium
CTCTTCGTGTTCGAGCAGGCCGTCGACGCGGGTCTGCTGGAGTGGGCGCGCGACTACATCAACGAGTCGATCGTGGGCCTGCGGCTCGGCGCCCGCACGCTCCGCCAGCGCCTCTCCGATCCGTCGCTCGGCACGGCCGAGCGCGGCATCCTCGAGCGGCTCGAGCCGGTCTTCACGCAGCTCGTCGACGAGGGCTCGCTCTACCTCGGCGGCGCCGCGGGCCTGCTCGCCGACCTGCGCGACGGCGAGCTCGCGTCCCTGCGCGAGGTCGTCAGCGCGCTCGAGGAGCGGTTGCAGCTGCTGGCCGCGCTGCGCGACGTGCTCGACTCCGACCGCGGCTGGATCCGCGTCGGCGACGACTCCGTCGCGCCCGCCCTGCGCTCGCTCTCGCTCGTCGCGGCCAACTACGGCATCGCCAGCCGCAACCTCGGCACGGTCGCGCTGATCGGCCCCCAGCGCATGGACTACGTCGGCGCGATGCGCGCCGTGCGGGGAGCCGCCGCCGCGCTCTCCGACTTCGTCGAGGAGATCTACGACACCTGAGGCCGGGCGGAGGTCGGAGGAGGCACTGCGAATCGGCGACCACTCGGCGTCCGACCCCCGCCGACCCGTGCCGGTTGCGCTGTCGAGTCGTCGGTTTCACGCGCGGAATCGCCGGAACGGTGGCATGGGGTCTGACCCCGGAGCGGTCCGCCCCGTTGCAGGAAACGCACGAGCGAATCCGGCGAATCGGGGTCGGGCCGTTGGGGTCGCGGTGCCTTCGCGCCAGCCCTGCGCCGGGGGGTGCGAAACCGGAAGGCCCGTAGAATCCCGTCCCCGATGGCGAAGCAGGATTACTACGAGCTGCTCGGCGTCCAGAAGGACGCGAGCGACGGCGAGATCAAGAAGGCGTTCCGTGGCCTGGCGCGCGAGCTGCACCCCGACGTGTCCGAGCTGCCGGACGCCGAGGAGCGCTTCCGCGACGTCGCCGAGGCCTACGAGGTGCTGTCCGACGAGGATCGCCGCGCCCGCTACGACCGCTACGGCCACGAGGGCGTCGCCGGTCAGGGCTTCCACACCGAGCGCTTCATGGACATGGGGTTCCTCGACGACCTGCTCGGCTCGCTCTTCGGCGGCGGCTTCGGCGCGACGGCGGGCCCCGAGACCGGCGCGGATGCCCAGTCGGCGGTCGAGATCGAGCTCGCCGAGGCGCTCACCGGCGCGCACTTCGACCTCGCCATGGAGCTCGTGAGCACGTGCGAGGTCTGCGAGGGCGATGGCGCGGCGCCGGGCTCGGCCGTGCACACCTGCGACGAGTGCGACGGTGCCGGCCAGGTGCGGCAGGTCGTGCGCTCGCCGCTCGGCCAGCTCGTGCGCACGATGCCGTGCCGCACGTGCGGCGGCCGCGGGCGCATCCCCGAGAAGCCCTGCCCGGACTGCCGCGGCCGCGGACGGCGACCGCAGCGGCGCACCCTCGGCGTCGACGTCCCGGCCGGCATCGATGACGGCCAGGCGCTGCGCCTGACCGGCATGGGGCACGCCGGCGAGCTCGGCGCGCCGGCCGGCGATCTCTACGTGCGCGTGCACGTGAAGCCGGACGAGCGCTTCGAGCGCGACGGCCTCGACCTCGTCGGCCACCTCGACCTGCGCCTCTCCGAGGCCGTGCTCGGCGCGAGCCGCACGGTCGAGACGCTCGACGGCGAGGAGCAGGTCGTGATCGACGCCGGCCTCCAGCCGGGCACGGTCATCCTGCTCAAGGGCCACGGCATGCCGCGCCTGCGCGGCGGCTCGCGCGGCGACCTCCGCCTGATCGCGAACGTCCTCGTGCCGCGGGCGCTCGACGACGAGCAGCGCACGATCGTGGAGAGCTTCCGCGAGCTCGAGGACGAGCGCAACTACGCGCAGCCCGAACGCTCGCGCGCGGGGCTGCGCGAGCGGTTGCGGCGGGCCTTCGGGTGATCCGGCTCGTGCTCGCGTGCGCGCCCGGCGACGAGGCCGAGGAGATCGCGCGCGCGGCCGTGCTGGAGCAGTTCGCGGGCGGCGTCGAGGAGCGTCGCGGCGGCGACGGCGCGCTCGAGCTGGCGATCTACTGCAGCGACCGCCCGGCCGTGCTGCCCGCGGTCGCCGGCACGTGGAGCGAGGAGGCCGTCGCCGACGGCTGGGAGGACGGCTGGCGCGCGTTCCACACGGGGCGAGAGGTGCGCGGCCGGCTCTGGGTGGGGCCGCCGTGGGAGACGCCGCCGCAGGGCCTTCCCGCGGTCGTGATCGATCCCGGCCAGGCCTTCGGCACCGGCTCCCACGCGACGACGCTGCTGTGCCTCGGGCTGCTGCTGGACGAGCCGCCCGGCCCGCTGCTCGACCTCGGCTGCGGCTCCGGCGTGCTCGCGCTGGCCGCCGCGCGTCTCGGCCACGACCCCGTGCTGGCCTGCGACGACGACCCGCTGGCCGTCGCGGCGTCGAACGAGAACGCCGAGCGCAACGGCCTCGCGATCCAGGTCTGGCAGACCGATGCGCTCTACGACGAGCTGCCGAAGGCCGTCCCGCTGTGGCTCGCGAACCTCCAGCTCGGACCGCTGCGGGAGCTCGCCTGGCGGCCCGACCTGCCGCCGCGACTGATCGTCTCCGGCCTGCTCGCGGGCGGCGAGGGCTTCGCCATCCCCGGCTACCGCATCGCCGAGCGCCGGACGCTCGACGGCTGGGAGGGGATGTTGCTCGCACGCGAGGCGGGCGCGTGAGCTTCTCGGTCGAGTTCCTGGGCTGCAAGATCTCGCAGACCGATGCCCAGGGCGTGCGCGAGCGCCTGCTCGCCGGCGGGCTCGAGGAGACCGCCGAGGGCGGTGCGGTGCACGTCGTCAACACGTGCTGCGTGACGGGCGAGGCCGTCGCCAAGAGCCGCAAGGCCGTGCGGGCGGCGCTGCGGCGAGGCGCCGGGCACGTCTACGTGACGGGCTGCGCGACGCGTCTCGCCGCGCACGCGCTGGACGCCGCCGACGCGCGCGTGACGGTCGTGCGCGAGGCGATCGACGAAGCAGCGGAGCGCATCGCGCGCGAGCTCGGCGCGACCGCCTGCGTCGGCCCCGCGCCGCACCTCGAGCGCACGCGGGCGTTCGTGAAGGTGCAGGACGGGTGTACGTTCGGCTGCTCGTTCTGCGTCATCCCGCGCGTGCGCGGGGCGAGCCGCTCACGGGCGCTGCGCGCCGTGCTCGACGAGGCCCGCCGGCGCATCGCCCAGGGCCATCGCGAGCTCGTGGTGACGGGCGTCAACCTCGGCCTCTACCGCGACCCGGAGGGGCGCGCGCGCCTGCCCGAGCTCGTCGTCGCGCTCGCGGAGCTCGAGGGCATCGCACGCGTGCGGCTGTCGTCGATCGAGGTCAACCACCTCAGCCGGCCGCTCTGCGAGGCGCTCGCGCATCCGCGCGTCTGCCCGCACCTGCACGTGCCCTTGCAGTCGGGCGACGACGCCGTGCTGCAGGCGATGCGCCGCCGCTACGACGTCGCCACCTATGCCCGGCGGATCGCCCAGGCGCGCGCGGCGGTGCCCGGCCTCAACCTCACCGGCGACGTCATCGTCGGCTTCCCGCGCGAGGACGGCGCGGCCTTCGAGCGCACGGTCGCGACGGTCGAGGAGCTCGCGTTCTCGCGCCTCCACGTCTTCCCGTACTCGCCGCGGCCGGGCACCCTCACGGAGGGCGACGACCCGGTGCCGGCGGCCGTCAAGCGCCGCCGCGCCGAGCGCCTGCGCGCGCTCTCCGATCGCCTCGGCCGCGAGCGCCGCGCGGCCCTCGTCGGCCGCCGCGACCGCGTGCTCGTCGAGCGCGTGGACGCCGACGGCGGCCTGCACGGCTACGGTGCCGACTACACCGCGTACGCCGTGCGCGCACACGCCGGCGTCGGGGCCGGCGACCTCGTGGAGGTCGTGCTGGAGGCCCCGGGGGAGCTCGCGGCAGTGGGGAGGGTGTTGTGATCGACCGCATCGACAAGGACGTCAAGACCGCCATGAAGGCGGGCGATCCCGAGCGCCGCGACGCGCTGCGGCTCGTCCTGTCGTCGTTGCGCGATGCCGAGAAGGACGCGCGCCGCCCGCTCACCGACGAGGAGGCGCAGACGATCCTGCGGCGCGAGCTGAAGCGCCGCCGCGAGGCCGCGCAGGCCTACCGCGATGCGGGACACGCCGATCGCGAGGCCGCCGAGGAGCGCGAGGCCGCGCTGATCGAGGGCTACCTCCCGGCGCAGCTGACCGACGACGACATGGAGGTCATCGTCGAGAGCGCGATCGCGAAGCTCGGCGCCAAGAGCCTCAAGGACATGGGTGCCGTCATGCGCGAGGCGATGGCGCTCGCGGCCGGCCGGGCCGACGGCAAGCGCGTGCAGGAGCGCGTGCGCTCCCGGCTCTCCGAGTAGGCGCGGCCGGCAGCTCGGCTCGCGGGCCGGCCCGCAGCGCCGAGCCCGGGTACGATTCCGCCGTGGCCACACTCACTTTTCCGATCGACAACGCGCTCGCGCAGGAGCTCGGCGCAGATCGCGACCAGCTGCTCGGCGCCGTCGCCGAGCGCGCCGGCGCGCGCGTCTCGCTGCGCGGCAACGAGGTCATCGCCGAGGGCGACGACGCCGCAGTCGGCCAGGTCCGCCTGCTGCTCGAGGAGCTCGCGGGCCTCGTCGAGCAGGGGCTGCCGGTCGGGCAGCAGACGGTCGACGCCGTCGTCGGGGTGCTCGACGCCCAGGGCCGCGCCGTCGACGTCCTGCACGACGTCGTCTGGCGCCACCGCGGCAAGCGCATCGCGCCGAAGACGCTCAACCAGAAGCGCTACGTCGACGCGATCCGCGGCTCGACGGTGACGTTCGGCGTCGGTCCGGCCGGCACCGGCAAGACGTACCTCGCGATGGCGCTCGCCGTCTCGGCGCTCGACGACCGCTCGGTCGCGCGCATCATCCTCACGCGGCCCGCCGTCGAGGCCGGTGAGCGGCTCGGCTTCCTGCCCGGCGACATGCTCGCGAAGGTCGATCCCTACCTGCGCCCGCTCTTCGACGCGCTCTACGACATGCTCGACGCCGATCGCCTGGCGGCCTACATGGAGAAGGGGATCATCGAGGTCGCGCCGCTCGCGTTCATGCGCGGGCGCACGCTCAACGACTCGTTCATCGTGCTCGACGAGGCCCAGAACACGACGCCCGAGCAGATGCAGATGTTCCTCACGCGGCTCGGCTTCGGCTCGAAGATCGTCGTCACGGGCGATCCGACGCAGAACGACCTCGCGCGCGGCGAGCGCTCGGGGCTCGCGGACGTCGTCGAGGTGCTGCCGG
>DASXXY010000410.1:0-12212 GCA_036502805.1 Gaiellales bacterium
TGCCGGCCAGGGCGTCGGCGCGATCGAGGACGTCCCGACGGTTGCGGAGCTGCTCGACCGGCTCAGCCCGCGCTGACCCGCGGGAGCCCGGGCCGCGATCGGCGTGACCGCCTGGACGGCCGCGGCCGCTCAGTCGCCGGCGAGCGACGGCCGCGGCGCGAACGCCCGCGCCGGGCGCGGGCCGCTGAAGAGCAGCGCCGCGACGGTCAGGCAGTGCGCGGCGATCACGGCGAAGGGCACGCGGTCGTCGATGTTGCCGTGCGCGGCGCTGGCCGCCAGCGGGCCGATCACGGCGGCCACGCCCCAGCTCAGGTTGACGAGGCCGATGACCGTGCCGCGCCCGGCGCCCGACGACTCCGCGCCGCTGCCGGCGAGCAGGTAGCTGAACGTGTTGAGCCCGGCTCGGCCGGCCATCGAGGCGAGCAGGAAGGCGGCGATGGCCGCCGTCGAGCGGTCGGCCACGGGGACGAGCCAGGCGGCGCCGAGCAGCGCGCAGCCGACGGCGGTGAGCGCGACGTGGCTGCGCTGCTCGCCGAGGCGCCCCGCGAGCGGGGCGACGACGATCCAGACGAGCGCGCCGACCGAGAAGAGCACGCCGATGCCGCTCGGCGAGAGGCCGTTCTCGCTCAGGCGCAGCGAGCCGAGCAGGTTCCCCATGCCGCCGACGAAGCCGAGCAGCACGGTCGCGAGCATGGCGTAGACGACCATCCGGTCGCGGTGCGCCGCAGCGTGGGGCGCGGGCGCCTCGCTCGGGCGCGCGCGCCGGACGGCGGGCTGCGACGAGCCCTGGAGCGCGAAGAAGACCGTCACGGGGAGGGCGAAGGCCGCGCCCGCGGCGAACGGCGCCCACGGGCCGATGCGGTCGGCCAGCAAACCCGAGAGCACGGGTCCGACGAGCAGGCCGGCGCCGCCGGCCGCGATCGCCCGCCCGGTCGCGCCGGCGGGACGCCCAGGGGCGCCGGCGATCATCACGCCGGCCGTCCAGATGATGCCGTTCGCGATGCCGATCAGCGTGCGGCCGGCGAGCAGCTCGGGCAGCCCGCCGGCGAGCGCGAGCACGACCGATCCGAGCACCACGAAGCCGCCCGCGACGGCGACCAGCGGCCGGGCCCCGACGCGGTCGGCGAGGCGGCCGAGCGGCAGCGTCACGACGACCATCGCGAACGTCGTCGTCGAGAGCAGCAGCGCCGTCTCGAGCGACGTGAGCCCGTGCCGGCGCGTGAGCGTCGGGAGCAGCGGGACCACCGCGACGTCGGCGACGACGGAGACGAAGATCATCGCGTACAGCGAGAGCAGGCCGGAGGGAGCGCGTCTGGCGTTCACGTGCCTAACCGTGGTCCACGATCGTCCATTCGTCCAACTAGAGTTTGCAAGCGAAGTGATGAAAAAGCCTCATCGGTTGCTGGGCGTCGAGGTGCGTCATCTCGTGGCCCTGGAGGCAGTCGCGGCGACCGGCTCGTTCGCGCGCGCCGCGCAGCAGCTCGGCTACACGCAGTCGGCGGTGAGCCTGCAGATCGCGGCGCTCGAGCGCGCAGCCGGGATGCGCCTGCTGGAGCGGCCCGGCGGGCGGCGGGCGGTCGTCACGACCGACGCCGGCGAGCGCATGCTGCGCCATGCCGTGCGCCTCACGGCGCAGCTCCAGGCGGCCGAGGCCGAGCTGACGGCGCTCGCCGAGGGCACGGCGCGCACGTTGCGCGTCGGCACGTTCCAGAGCATGTCGATCCGCGTCGTCCCCGCCGCCGTGAGCCGGCTGATGCAGCTGCACCCCGGTCTCGAGGTGCGCCTGCAGGAGGCGCCGTACGAGGACGAGCTGCTCGCGCTCGTCGAGCGCGGGCGCCTCGACTTCACGTTCGCGCTCGCCCCGGCGGAGGGCCCGTTCGAGTTCGCCGAGCTGCTGCGCGACCCCTACGTCCTGCTGACGAAGGCCGGCACGCCGCTCGCCGAGCGCGAGAGCGCGCCGACCCTGGCCGAGATCGGGCGCCTGCCGCTGATCGCCTACAGCCGCAGCACGTACGGCATCGAGGCGCTCCTGCGCGCGCGCGGCATCGCGCCGCACGTCGTCTTCCGCAGCGACGAGAGCGGCGCCGTGCAGCGCATGGTCGCGGCGGGCATCGGCTCGGCGCTGATCCCGCGGCTCGCGGTCGACGCGAGCATCGAGGGCGTCGTCGCGCTCGACGCCTCGCGCCGCGTGCCGGCGCGGCAGATCGGCCTGGCCTGGCACCGCGACGCGCGCCTCTCGGGGGCCGCGCAGGACTTCATCGCCGCCGTGCGCGAGCGCTGCGACGAGCTCGCGCGCGACTTCTGACACTCTGTCCGTTCGACGGAGCGAGCGGAAGGTGCGGGAGATGCGGGTCGGGATGCTGACGGGCGGGGGCGACTGCCCGGGACTCAACGCCGTCATTCGCGCGGCGACGCGGCGCCTCGTCGACGGCGGCGCCGAGCCGGTGGGCGTGCTGCGCGGCTGGCGCGGGATGATCGACGGCCTCTTCCGCCCGCTCGACCTCGAGGCGGTCTCGGGGATCCTGCCGCGCGGCGGCACGATCCTGCGCACGAGCCGCACGAACCCGTTCAGCGTCGAGGGCGGCGTCGACGCCGTGCGCGCGAGCTTCGAGCAGCTCGACGGCCTGATCGCGATCGGCGGCGAGGACACGCTCGGCGTCGCCGCGCGCCTGCATGCAGAACACGGCCTGCCCGTGGTGGGCGTGCCGAAGACGATCGACAACGACCTCGCGGCGACCGACCAGACGTTCGGCTTCGACACCGCCATCTCGATCGCGACCGACGCCATCGACCGCCTGCACACGACCGCCGAGTCGCACGACCGCGTGATGGTCGTCGAGGTCATGGGCCGCCACGCGGGTTGGCTCGCAGTCGCGAGCGGCATCGCCGGCGGCGCCGACGTCGTGCTCATCCCCGAGTTCCCGCTCACGGTCGAGCGCTGCGCCGACCTGATCCGCCGCCGGCACGAGCGCGACAAGGACTTCTCGATCGTCGTCGTCAGCGAGGGCTGGCCGCTCACGCGCGCTGCGGGCGCGGACGAGCTGTCCACGCCGACGGGCGAGCGCGACGCCTTCGGCCACCTGCGCCTCGGCGGCGTCGGCCAGCGGCTGGCCGAGCTGCTCGAGCAGCTGACGGGCTTCGAGACGCGCGTGACGACGCTCGGCCACCTCCAGCGCGGCGGCACGCCGACCGCCTACGACCGCATCCTCGCGACGCGCTACGGCCTGCTCGCGGCGGAGCTCGCGCTCGCGGGGCAGTTCGGCCAGATGACGGCGCTGCGCGGCATGCAGGTCGTCCCGGCGCCGCTCGACGAGGCCGTCAAGGAGCTGCGCACGGTGCCGCGCGAGTACTACGCGCTCGCCGAGGCGTTCTTCGGTTGACCTGCAGCGCGGCCGACCTGCTGGGCGCCGCGCGCGCCGGTCTCGCGCGGCTGACGCCGGCCGAGGCGCTGGCCGCGATGGACGAGGGCGGGGTGCTCGTGGACATCAGGCCCGAGAGCCGGCGGGCGAGCGAGGGCGAGATCCGCGGCTCCTGGGTCGTGCCGCGCAACGTGCTCGAGTGGCGCTTCGCAGATGCGGAGGGCGCGCGCGATCCGCGCCTCCCGGAGCGCGACGGGCTGCCGATCGTGCTCTGCGACCAGGGCTACCAGTCGAGCCTCGTGGCGGCGAGCCTGCAGCGGCTCGGCTTCGCGCGCGCGACCGACGTCATCGACGGCTTCGAGGGCTGGGTCGCCGCCGGGCTGCCGATCGCGCCCTACGGCGCGGGCGCTGCGACGCGCGCGATCGCCGGCGGGCCGGAGAACCCGCTGCCGGGCACCTACGCCTGAGCGGCGTCCGCGCCGCCCTGCGGCAGCCACACGCGGAACGTCGTGCCCGTCCCGAGCTCGCTCTCGACCTCCACGGTGCCGCCGTGGGCCTCCACGATCGCGGCCACGATCGCGAGCCCGAGCCCCGCGCCCCCGTGGTCGCGCGAGCGCGACGGATCGCCGCGGTAGAAGCGCTCGAACACGTGTGCGGTCTGCTCGCCGCTCAGGCCCGGGCCGGTGTCGGCCACCTCGAGCACCGCGAGGCCGCCCTCGTGCCGCACGCGCACGGTCGCCGAGGCCTCCGTCGGCGTGTGCGCGCGCACGTTCGCGAGCAGGTTGTCGATCACCTGGCGCAGGCGCTCGCCGTCGCCCGTGACCGTCACTACCGCCGGCGCCTCGAGCGCGATGGGGCGGCCGGGCTGCATGACGTGGGCGGCGTCCACGGCGTCGCCGGCGAGCGCCGTCAGGTCGACCGGCTTGGTCTCGAGCGGACGCCCCTGGTCGAGGCGCGCGAGCAGCAGCAGGTCGCCGACGAGCAGGCCCATGCGGCGCGTCTCGCGCTGGATGCCCGTCATCGAGCGCTCGAGGTCGTCCGGGCGGTCGCGCGCGCCGCGGTCGAACAGCTCCGCATAGGCGCTGACGGCCGCGATCGGCGTGCGCAGCTCGTGCGAGGCGTCCGAGATGAAGCGGCGCAGACGCGCCTCCGAGGCCGAGCGCTCGGCGAAGGCGTCCTCGATCTGGCCGAGCATCGCGTTGAGGGCGCCTCCGAGGCGGCCGATCTCGGTCGTGCCGCCGTCGGGCTCGACGCGGCGCGAGAGGTCGCCCGCGCCGATGGCCGCGGCGGTCGCCTCGATGCGCCGGAGCGGACGCAGGCTCGCCCTGATCAGCCAGAGGCCGAGCAGGAGGGCGGCGAAGAGCACGCCGGCGGTCACGAGCAGCTCGATCCACTTGAGCTGGTCGAGCGTCGTGTCCGTCTCGTGCAGCGGCGCGCCGAGCACGAGCGTCGTGTTCGGGAACGGCGTCGTCTGCGCGATCAGCCGGAAGCGCTCGCCGCCGCTCACGGCCGAGACGGTCGCGCGCCTGGCATCGTCGCCGGCGGGCGCGAACCCCTTCGGGATGCGCGGCGTCGGGACGCTCTCGCCCTGGTGCCTGATCGAGCCGTGGACGGGGGCGGTGCCCGAGCGGCGGATCTCGACGTACGTGCCGGGCGCGAGCACGCCGAGCCGCACGAGGCCGTCGAGGCCGCCCGGGCCGCGCCCGAGCGTCTTGCCGACCGCATCGGCGTTCGCGTCGAGCGACGCGTCGACGCGCTGGAAGAGCTGCGAGCGCAGCGCGGTGTAGGTCGCGACGTCGGCGACGAGGAGGCCCACCGCGGTCAGGCCGGCGAGCACGAGCAGCAGGCGTGCGCGCAGCGACATCCCCGCGAGCGCCGTGCCGATGCGCCCGCCGCGACGGCCGCGCAGCCTCACCCGCTGCCTACCGATCCGGTTCGCGCAGCACGTAGCCGACCAGCCGAACGGTGTGGATCAGCGGCGGCCCCGCGCCGTCGAGCTTGCGCCGGAGGTAGCTCACGTAGGTCTCCACGACGTTGGCGTCGCCGCCGAAGTCGTAGTTCCAGACGTTGTCGAGGATCTGCCGCTTGCTCAGCACCCTGCGGGGATTCTGGAGCAGGAAGCGCAGCAGCCGGAACTCGGTCGGCGTGAGGTCGAGCGGCGCGTCGCCGCGGCGCACCTGCCGCGTGTCGTCGTCCAGCTCGACGTCGGCGAAGCGCAGCACGTGGCCGTCGTCGCCCTGCGTGCGGCGCAGGACGGTCTGGACGCGCGCGACCAGCTCGGCGAGGCTGAACGGCTTCGTCACGTAGTCGTCGCCGAGCGCGAGGCCGGCGATCTTGTCCTCGGTGGCGTCCTTGGCCGAGAGGAAGATCACGGGCACCGGCACGCGCCGGTCGCGCAGGCGGCGCGCGACGGCGAGGCCGTCGAGGTCGGGGAGCATCACGTCGAGGATGATCAGGTCGGGCCGGAACTCGTCGATCGCCGCCACCGCGGCGCGGCCGGACGCGATCTCGCAGGTGTCGAAGCCCTCGTAGCGGAGCGCCGTCGCGACGGCGTCCGTGATCGACGCCTCGTCGTCGACGATGAGGACGCGGCGGACGTCGGTCGCGCGCTCGGCCATCACGAGGCGCCGGGCCCGGCCGGCACGCGCGCGGCGCGCCGTTCGAGCGCGCGGGAGGGGAGGGACCGCGCGCGACCGCGGGCGGCCGTGGTCGCATTCAGCATGCTCACAGCCTCAACCTAGCGCCTGTGAGTGGACTGTGAGTGGACTGTGATTCTCCGTAGATCGCTCTGGGACCCAGTGCCGTGTGCGAGAGTCTCGGGCGCGATGACCGCTCCGGGCCCGGCAACCAGTGGCAGCGAGGACCTCGATCGCACGCTGGGCGGCCTCTTCTGGGGCGACAACGTCGTCTGGCAGGTGCGGCGGCAGGCCTCGGTCGAGCCGTTCATGCGCGCGCTCGTCTCGGTCGGGACGCAGGCCGACGCGTTCGCCCACGTCGTGCTCGGCGACGGGCCGTCGTATCCGGGCATCGACGTCATCGACGCCTCCGCGGGTGGCGCGAACGCCCGGCCCGGCGAGCTCCTGAGCGCCGTGCGCGCCTACGCCGCCCGCGCCGAGCGGACGATCCTCGTCTTCGATCCGCTGGATGCGATGGCCGAGCGCTGGGGTGCCGAGGTCGCTCGCCGCTTCTTCGTCCGCTGTTGCCCGCTGCTGCTCGAGCTCGGCGCGATCGCGTACTGGTCGATCGGCAGCGCGGATGCGCTCGCCGGCCTGCGACGCGAGGTCGAGGAGGTCACGCAGTGCGTGCTCGTCGTCGACGACCACCGCGTGCGCATCGCGAAGGCCGACGGCCGTCCTCCGGGCGTCGAGGGCAGCGTGCTCAGCGTCAGCCACGTGGACGGCGAGCTGCGCCTCACCGCGACGCCCGCCGCGGCGCGGCTCGCCGGTGCGCTGCGCAGCCTGCGGGCGCGGCGCGATCTCAGCCAGAGCGAGCTCGCCGAGCTCGCGGGCGTCTCGCCGAGCGCGATCTCGCACGCCGAGCGCGGGCAGTCCGGCCTCTCGCTCGACACGCTGCTCGACCTCTCGGCGCGGCTCAACGTGACGCTCGACGAGCTGCTGAGCGGCGACGCGGTGCGCGGCTACCAGCTGGCGCGCCGCCACGACCCGAGCGAGCGCACCCACTCGACCCTGCTGCCGCTGCTGGACGAGCTCGGCGTGGGGCTGCGCGTCTTCCTGGCGCGGCTGCCGCCGCGCGCCGAGGGGCGGCCGGACGAGCGCCACAAGGGCGTCGAGGCCGTGACGGTCGCGAGCGGGCTCGTCCAGATCGAGCTGGGCGACCGGCGCGCGGCGCTGCGCGCCGGCGAGGCGCTCGTCGCCGAGGCGAGCTCCATCACGGCGTGGCGCAACGTGGGCGAGAGCGAGGCCATGCTGTTCTGGATCCTGCGCGACCCGCGCCGGGCCGACTCGGCCTGAGCGGCGCTCCGGCCGGGAGCACCACTCCTGCGGAGGGGCCGTCTCGGCGGCGCACGAGAGCGCTGCTCTTGCGCGCTTGGGGCGCGCTCGCGGGCGGCCTACGTTGCGGTGCGTGCTGGCAGCCCTCCGTCACCGCAGCTCCGATCGCCGTGCTCCCCAGCCGATCGCCCTGGCTCGTAGCCTCGAGCGCGCGGTGGCGGAGGCCTGGCAGCGCCCGCGCCCGGCCTGGAGCGCGACCACGGCTCTGGTCGATCCCCGCTCGCGCCGTGCGGTGCGCGACGCGACGCCCGAGCTCGCCTCGCTCGCCCGCGCGCTGCGGCAGAGCGACTCGGCCGATCCCGAGGCGCTGCGCCTCTGCCGGAGCCTCGTCGCCGACGGCTTCGAGTCGCCGCTCTACGGCTCCGACGCCGAGGCCCTGCGGCGCGAGGCGGGACGCCTGCGCTTCCGCGTCCTGGCGGGTGACGCCGATGCCTGAATCGCTCGCCCACGCACTCCAGCGCCGGGCCTTCGGCGCGCGTGGCGCCGGTGCTCGCGCCCCCGCGGCGCCGCGCCGGGCGCGCTCGGTCGCGCGCACGCTCGAGCGCCTGGCGGCAGCGGCCGAGGACGGCGCCCGGCGCCCGCGGCGGCTCCGGCCGCCGCGCTCCGTGCTCGAGGTCGCGCCCGAGGCGCCGGGCATCCGCGAGCTCGCCGCGCTGCTGCGCCAGCACGCGCAGCCGCCGCACGCCGTCGTGGCCGCCTGCGACCGCTTCGTCGACGGCTGCTGGAACGGCGTGCTGCGCAACCTCGACCGCGAGTACCACCGCCGCGAGCTCGGGCGCCTGCGCTACCTCCTGCTCTGCTGAGGCCGACCCGGCGGCGCCGTCACGTCGTTCCGAGACGGTGGCGTCGCGCTCAGAGCTCGACGCGGCGGCCGCCCGAGGCCGCGGCGTAGAGCGCGTGGATCGTGCGCGCCTGGCCGAGCGCGTCGTCGACGCCGAGGCGCGGGGCGTGCTCGCCCGCGATCGCGCCGGCGAGGTCGTCGAGCTCGCAGCCGTACGGGTCCGCGGCCGGGATGTCGAACTGCTCGTCCTTCCCGTCCTCGCGCACGAGCGCGATGCCGGTCTTGCGGCTGTGCCAGGGATCGGAGACCCTGAGCACGCCCTCGGAGCCGACCACCTCGAGCTCGCTGCGATCCGGCAGGTCGAGCGCGCAGTCGAGGTGCGAGAGCACGTCGCCGTCGTGCGCGAGCGTCGCGACGAGACGCCGGTCGACGCCCGAGGGCGCGTGCAGCTGCTGGGCGGTCACGCCCACCGGCTCGCCGGCGAGCATGCGCACGGCGCTCACGCAGTAGCAGCCGACGTCCATCAGGCCGCCGCCGTCGAGCTCCTCGAGCAGCCGCACGTCGCGCGGGTCGTCGAGCAGGAAGCTGAACGCCGCGCGCACGAGGCGGAGCTTGCCGATCGCGCCGCCGGCGACGAGCTCGGAGAGCTTGAGCGCCTGCGGGTGGTGACGCCACATGAATGCCTCGGCGAGGATCACGCCGGCCGCCGAGGCGGCGTCGAAGGCCGTCTGCACCTCGGCGGCCGAGCGCGAGTAGGGCTTCTCGCAGAGCACGTGCTTGCCGGCGGCGATGGCGTGCATCGTCCACTCGTGGTGCATCTCGTTGGGCAGCGAGACGTACACCGCGTCGACCTCGGGATCGGCGAGCAGCGCCTCGTAGCTGCCGTGCGCGCGCTCGACGCCGAGCTCCCGCGCCTGCGCCTCGGCGCGCTCGAGCTGCCGGCTCGCGATCGCCACGACCTCCGCCTTTGAGCTCTCGCGCGCACCCGCGGCGAGCTTCGCGTTGATGCGCGCGGTGGACAGCAGGCCGACTCTGAGCGTCATCCGAGAACTCCCTTGAGGGCTGGGTAGAGCGCGCGAAAGCGCTCGCGTCGCTCGGCGTAGAGCTCGCTCCAGGCGGGCTCGGGGTCGATCACGTCGCGCACGCGCACGCACGCGCCGACGGCCGCGTCCGCGTCCGCGAAGAGGCCGCCGGCGATCCCGCCGAGCATCGCCGCCCCGAACGCCGAGCCCTCGTCGACCGTCATGCGCGCGACCGGGACGCCGAGCACCGAGGCGCAGATGCGCAGCCAGAGGTCGCTGCGCGCGCCACCGCCCGAGGCACGCGCGACGGTCGCGTCCACGCCGAGCGCACGCAGCAGGTCGAGCGAGTCGGCGAGCCCGTAGGCGACGCCCTCGAGCACGGCGCGCATGACGTGTCCGCGCGTGTGGCTCGCGCTCAGGCCGACGAGCGCGCCGCGCGCGTCCGGATCGGCGTGTGGCGTCCGCTCGCCCGAGAGGTAGGGCAGGAAGAGGATGCCGCCGGCGCCTGCGGGCACCGCCTCGGCCTCGGCCATGAGCTCGGCGAACGGCACGCCGGGCGCGAACGTGTCGCGCGCCCACTGCAGCGAGCCCGCGGCCGAGAGCATCACGCCCATCGCGTGCCAGCTGCCGGGCACGGCGTGGCAGAAGACGTGCACGCGCGCCTGCGGGTCGGGCGCGTACGCGGGCAGTGCGGCGAAGACGACGCCGGAGGTGCCGAGCACGAGCGAGACGGGCCCCGGCCGCTCCACGCCGACGCCGAGCGCGGCCGCCGCGCAGTCGCCCGCGCCGGCCGCGACCGGCACCCCCTCCGGCGTGTGGCCAGAGACCTCGGGTGACTCGAGCGAGCGCGGCAGCCACTCGGCCGGGAGCTCGAGCGCCGCCAGCACGGCCGGCGAGAAGCGGCGTTCGGCGACGTCGAAGAGCAGCGTCCCGGAGGCGTCGGCGACGTCGATCGCGCGCTCGCCGCAGAGCTGCAGGCGCACGTAGTCCTTGGGCAGCAGCACGTGGCGGATGCGTGCGAAGAGCTCGGGCTCGTGCCGCCGCATCCACAGCAGCTTCGGGGCCGTGAAGCCCGTCAGCGCGCGGTTGCCCGTCAGCGCGATGAGGCGCTCGAGGCCGACCCGCTGCTCGATCTCGGCGCACTCCGCGGCCGTCCGCTGGTCGTTCCAGAGGATCGCGGGCCGCAGCACGCGCTCCTGCTCGTCGAGCGCCACGAGGCCGTGCATCTGGCCCGAGAGGCCGATGCCGGCGACCGCGAGCGGGCCGAGGCCGGCCATCGCCGCCTGCGCCCCGGCCCACCAGTCGGCCGGCGCCTGCTCCGACCAGCCGGGCTGCGGCTGCGACACGCCGTAGTGGCTCTCCGCGCGCGCCACGACCGCCCCGCTGCCGTCGACGGCGAGCGCCTTGACGCCGGTGGTGCCGATGTCGAGGCCGACGGCGACCGCGCCGCTCATGCGCTCAGGCGCCCGGTGCGACGGCGCCGAGCGCCGCGTAGACGAGCTCGTAGGCCTTGATCGCGTCCTTGCGCGACTGCGCCTCGCGCAGCGCGGCCTCGTCGATCCGCCCGGCCGCGGCGTCGATGAAGTCCCACTGCAGCACGCTGCGGCGGACGACGTCGACGGCGTCCTCGGTGTACGGGTAGAGGTCGAAGCCGAGCCGCTCGCCGCTCGCGCCGTAGTTGGCGCGGCGCAGCTCGAGCGCGAGCTCGAGCGTCTCCATGAAGGCCGTCGCGCCGACCATGTTGTCGTCGTCGAACGTGCCCCAGCCGGAGTTCGCGTGCTGATGGCCGAGCAGGCCCTCGCCGGCGAGCATCGCGGCGTACTCGCCGAGCGACTCGCCGTTCATGATCAGGTGCTGCCAGTCCATGTTGACCTGGACGTTGTCGATCCCGGCGACGCGCAGCTTGTGGATCACGTGCAGCGTCATGCCGATGTTGCGCATCAGGATCTTCATCGCCGGCTCGCTGTTCTTGTGCTCCAGGAACAGCTTCTTGCCGTGCTTGGCGCATACCTCGGCGGCCTGGCCGACGGCGTCGATGAACCAGCCCCAGCTCTCGGCGTAGGGCGTCTGGAACGGGTAGTTGTAGCCCTCGATGCCGGGCCAGAGCACGAAGTGCGCCCCCAGCGAACCGGCGAACTCGGCGCCCTCGAGCGTGATCCGCAGCGCCTCGGCGCGCACCTTCGGGTCGGGGTTCACGAGCCCGCCGCGGCCGAAGCGGGGATCGAGGTGGAGTCCGGCGCAGATCGCGTAGATCGCGTGGCCGTCGAGCGCCGAGCGCACCTCGTCGAGGTTCTCGGGCGCGAGCTCGTTCGGGTAGTGGAACTCGTAGTCGTCGATCAGGTCGCCGAGGCCCGTGACGGCGCGGTGCACCTTCTCGGCCGTCGTCGCATCCGTGAGCCCGGGCTGGTAGCCGACGGGCATGAAGCGCGTGACCATCGAGCCGAAGGCCCAGATGCCGAGGCTGGTCTTGAGGCGGCCCATGAGGTGTTCCCTTGGTAGGTGGTGTTCAGCGTGCGCGCGGGCGACGGTGCCGCGACACCGTACCGTTGCGGCGTTCGCCGTGCGTTCTCAGCCCGGCCGGCGGCGCGCTGCGGCCGTCGCTCGTGACGCCTGCCGCGTTCGCGCACCCCGGGTCCGGTAGCGTGGCGCCCCGGCGTGAACCTGCTCACAACGAACTCTCCCCCCGTGCGGCGGGCCGACCAGCGCGCCGTCCGCAAGTCCAACCTGAGCCTCGTCGCGCGGCGCATCGCGGAGGCGGGGTCGCTCTCGCGCGCGCAGCTCGCGAAGTCGACGGGCCTCAACAAGACGACCGTCTCGAGCCTCGTGAGCGAGCTCATCGAGCGCGGCGTCGTGGCCGAGTCGGGCGTCGCCGACGGCGGGCGCGTGGGCCGCCCGGCGCAGATCCTCGAGCTCGACGACAGCCGCATCGCGGCGCTCGGCCTCGAGATCAACGTCGACTACCTCGCCGTCTGCGTGTGCGACCTGCGCGGCGCCGTCCGCTACCGGGCCGCGGTCGGGCACGACAACCGCGGCAGCCTTC
>DASXXY010000411.1:0-19648 GCA_036502805.1 Gaiellales bacterium
GCCCTCCTCGGTGCCCGACGAGCTCTGGCTCTCGGCGCCCGGCGCAGCGTCCGCGCGCCTCGGCGCGGCGCTCGCGAAGGCGCCCTACGACTCGCTCGCCGTGAGCTCGCGGGCGGCGATCCACGGCGACCTGCAGCGCGACCCGATCGCGCGCGGCATCGTCTCGTCGCTCGTCGCCGCGGCGATCGCAGCGCTCGCGCTCGCGCTGCTCGGCGTCGCGCTCGCGACGCTCGGGTTCCTGCGCGACGAGGGCGACACGCTCTTCGACCTCGAGTCGCAGGGTGCCGGCCCGCGCGCGCTGCGGGCGTGCGTGCGCTGGCGCGCGCTCGGCCTCGCCGTGCTCGGCGTGGTCGCAGGCGTCGGCCTCGGCATCGGGCTCGCGATCGCGACCGGGCGCCTGCTCGCGCTCGACGCCACGCTCGCGGTGCCCGACCCGCCGCTCCAGCGCATCACGCCGTGGCTCACGATCGGCGGCGCCGCCGCGCTGCTCGCCTTCCTCGCCGCGGCGCTGATCGAGGGCTCGCTGCACGTCGCCTACCGCCGCGGCTCGGCCGGGCGCGGCGTCACCGGGGAGCAGTGGGCGGAGTGAGCGAGAGCCTCGCACTCGAGCTGCGGGAGGTCTTCCGCATCCACGACGACAGCGGCACGGGCGCCGTCGCGCTGCAGGGCATGACGCTCTCGATCGCGCGCGGCGAGCGCTGCGTGGTGCTCGGCCCGAGCGGCTCCGGCAAGAGCACGCTGCTCAAGATCGCGGCCGGCCTCGACCGGCCCTCCGCCGGCGTCGCGCGCACGCTGGGCGTCGACGTGACGCGCCTGGGCGCCCGGCGAGCCGCGCAGTTCCGCTCGCGCCAGCTGGGCTTCCTCGACCAGCACTACTCGCGCGCGCTCTCCCCCGCGCTGACGTGTGCCGAGAACGTCGCGCTGCCGCTCGCGCTCGGCGGCACCGCGCTCGAGGAGCGGCGCGAGCACGCGCTCTCGCTGCTCGGCGCGATGGGCCTCGCCGCGCGCGCGGACGACCTGCCGTCGTCGCTCTCGGGCGGCGAGCAGCAGCGCGTCGCGGCCTGCGCCGCGCTCGCGCACGCGCCCGCCCTGCTGCTCGCGGACGAGCCCGCCGGCGAGCTCGACGCGCGCACGGCCCGCACCGTCTACCGGCTGCTCGGCGAGCTCGTCGCCGGCAGCGGCACGACGCTCGTCGTCGTCAGCCACGACGAGGCCGCGACCGAGCTCGCCGACCGCGTCGTGCACGTGCGCGACGGCCGCATCAGCGGCGAGACGGTGCGCGGCTCCGGCCCGCGGCTCGTGATCGGCCGCGGCGGCTGGGTGCGGCTGCCCGAGAGCGCCCGCGACGAGGCGCGCATCGGCACGCGCGCCGGCTGGCGCACCGGCATCGGCGAGGTCACGCTCGCGGGCGACGACACGGCGCCGCGCGCCGAGCGGCCGCCGGCGAGCCCGGCGCCGCAGGCCAGCGAGGTCGTCTGCGAGCTGCACGGGATCGTCAAGAGCTACGGCGAGGGCACCCGCGCCAACCGCGTGCTCGACGGCTTCGGCGCGTCCTTCGCGCGCGGGCGCCTGGTCGCGATCGAGGGCCGCTCGGGCTCGGGCAAGACGACGCTGCTGCACCTGATCGCAGGCCTCGAGCGTCCCGAGGCCGGCGGCGTGACGGTCGCGGGGGTCGATCTCGGCGGCCTCGACCGCGAGCAGCTCGCGGCGCACCGCCGCGAGCACGTCGGCTGGGTCGGCCAGGAGCCCGGCCTCGTGCCGTTCGCGACCGCGCTCGAGAACGCCCTGCTCTCGCTCGAGCTGCAGGGCGGCGGGCGGCTCGACGAGCACGAGGTGGACGCGCGCGCCTGGCTCGAGCGCCTCGGCCTCGCCGATTGCGCCGACCGCGCCGCCGACCGCCTCTCGGGTGGCGAGCGCCAGCGCGTCGCGATCGCGCGCGCGCTCGCGCGCCGGCCCGACGTGCTGCTGCTCGACGAGCCCACGGCGCGGCTCGACCAGGAGAGCGCGGCGCTCGTCGCCGACCTGCTGATCAGTGCTGCGCGCGTGTCACAGGCGGCCGTGATCTGCGCCACGCACGACGCGCTGCTCGTGCAGCGCGCCGACGAGGTCATCCGCGTGGGCGACGAGTCGCCGCGCTGATGGCTAGGGCGGCGACGGCCGCGCGCGGCGTGCGGGCGCGCTACTCCTCGCCGAGGTAGGTCTTGCGCACGGCCTCGTTGCCGCGCAGCGCCTCGGCCGTGTCGGCGAGCGCGACCTTGCCCGTGCCGAGCACGTAGCCGCGGTGCGCGATCTCGAGCGCCATGAGCGCGTTCTGCTCCACGAGCAGCACCGTCGTGCCCTGCTTGTTGATCTCGACGATGACCTCGAAGATGCGCTCGACGAGCACGGGCGCGAGGCCCATCGACGGCTCGTCCAGCAGCAGCAGGCGCGGGCGCGCGAGCAGCGCGCGGCCCATGGCGCACATCTGCTGCTCGCCGCCGGAGAGCGTGCCGGCCTTCTGCGTGCGGCGCTCGGCGAGGCGCGGGAAGAGGTCGAACACGCGTGCCATGTCGGACGCGATGCCTTCCTTGTCGCTGCGCTGGAACGCGCCCATCTCGAGGTTCTCGTAGACGGTCATGCGCCCGAACAGCCGGCGGCCCTCGGGCGACTGCGCGACGCCGGCCTTGACGATCTGCGTCGCGCTTCTTCGCGTGATGTCGTCGCCGTCGAAGTCGATGCTGCCCTTGCGCGGCCGCAGCAGCCCGGAGATCGTCTTCAGCGTCGTCGACTTGCCCGCGCCGTTCGCGCCCAGCAGCGTCACGATCTCGCCGTCGCCGATCGTCAGCGAGACGCCCTTGAGCGCGTGGATCGCGCCGTAGTAGGCGTGCACGTTCTTGAGCTCGAGCAGCGGGCTCCCGGGCGCGGCGGCGGCGGCGGCGCTCATCCCGTCGCCCTCGTCCCGAGGTAGGCCTCGCGCACGCGCTCGTCGGCCGTCACGTCCGTGGGCGCGCCCTCGGCGATCTTCTCGCCGTGGTCGAGCACCGTGACGCGCTCGGAGACGCCGAGCACGACCTTCATGTCGTGCTCGATCAGCAGCACGGTGAGGTCGCGCTCGTCGCGCACCTTGTGCACGAACTGCGTGAACGCGAGCGTCTCCTGCGGGTTCATGCCCGCCGTGGGCTCGTCGAGCAGCAGCAGCTTGGGCTCGGTCGCGAGCGCGCGCGCGACCTCCAGGCGGCGCTGGTCGCCATAGGCGAGGTTGCGCGCGTACTCGTCCTCGGCGCGCTTCGGCAGACCGCAGTACGCGAGCAGCTCGCGCGCACGCTCGCGCGCCTCGGACTCCTCGCGGCGCTGCAGCGGTGAGCGCAGGATGCTGCGGAAGACGCCCGAGCCGAGGCGGCAGTGCATGCCGACGAGCGTGTTCTCGAGCGCCGTCATCGTGCCGAAGAGCCGGATGTTCTGGAACGTCCGGCCGATGCCGAGCTCGGTGATCTTGTGCTGCGCGAGGCCGGCGATGTCCTGGCCGTCGAAGATGATCTCGCCCGCCGTCGGCGTGTAGGCGCCCGTGAGCATGTTGAAGAACGTCGTCTTGCCGGCGCCGTTCGGCCCGATCAGCGCGGTGATGGAACCGCGCGGTACCTCGAAGTCGACGTTCTCGACGGCCACGAGGCCGCCGAACTCCTTGCGGACGCCGCGCGTGGACAGCAGCATGGGCTCGCTCATGCGGGTTGCGCCTCGATCAGCTCGTCCAGCTCCTCTTCCTCGTGCAGCTCGTGCTTCCGGCGCGCGCTCGGCAACAGCCCCTCCGGCCGGAAGAGCATGAACGTCACGATCGCCGTGCCGTAGATCAGGTACGAGTACTCCGAGATGTCGACGTTGGCGCCGGTCACGTCGTTGAACGTGTGCCCGGCCGCGAACAGCCCCTGGTAGTTGACGTAGGCGAGCAGGAAGCCGCCGAGCGCGACGCCCCAGACGTTGCCCATGCCGCCGAGGATGACCATGCAGAGCACGAAGATCGAGACCTGCAGGCTGAACGCGTTCGGTGAGGTGGCGCCCGCCTGGAACGTGATCAGGCAGCCCGCCGCACCGCCGAAGAACGCGCCGATCAGGTAGGCGAGCGTCTTCAGGCGCATCAGCGGGATGCCCATCGCCGCCGCCGCGTCCTCGTCCTCGCGGATGGCGATCCAGGCGCGGCCGAGGCGCGAGTCGCGCAGCAGCAGCGACACGGAGATCGCGATCGCGAGCAGCACGAGCGCCGTCCAGTAGTACCAGGTGGAGTCGACCTGCTCGACGAAGTTGTCGGGCAGGAACGGCAGCGCGCTGTGCACGCCGTGGCCGAAGCCGAGGCCGTCGATGCCGTTGAGGCCGAACGAGCCGTTCGTGAGGTTGAAGCCGGCGACGTGGTCGCCGTTGCGCACGAACTGCGGGATGATCTCGCCGAAGCCGAGCGTCACGATCGCGAGGTAGTCGCCGCGCAGGCGCAGGGTCGGCAGGCCGATCAGCACGCCCAGCAGGGCGGCGAAGATCGCGGCGATCAGGATCACCGCCCAGGGCGTGATGTGCACCCCGAGCGTGCCGCCCGGCACCGTGCCGCCGAAGATCCAGCTGCGCGGGCTGTGGAAGCCGCCGCCGAACTGCTGCGAGGCCAGCCAGCCGGCCACGTACGCACCGCCCGCGTAGAACGCCACGTAGCCCAGGTCGAGCAGGCCGGCGTAGCCGACGACGACGTTGAGCCCGACGCCCATGACGGTGAACGCGATGATCACGAACGCCGTCGAGGTGTCCGGGATCCACTGCGAGGATTGCGGCAGGACGTGGTGGTAGAACCACGGATAGAGCACGAGCAGCGCGATCAGGACCGCGAGCGCGGGACGCGACGGGATGCGCGAGCGCAGCCGCTCGATCATGCGCGCGTCGAGAGCGCCTCGCCCAGCAGGCCCTGCGGCCGGAAGACGAGGATCAGGATGAGCAGGATGAAGACGATCGACTCGGTCCAGTTCGGCCCGGGCGTGTGCCACGAGAGCCCGTTGTTGAAGTTCTCGATGAGGCCGATCAGGTAGCCGCCGAGCGCGGCGCCGGCGAGGTTGCCGATGCCGCCGAGCACGGCGGCCGTGAAGGCGAAGAGCCCGAGCCGGAAGCCGAGGTCGAAGCGCGCCTGCGTGAAGTACGCGAAGTAGACGAAGCCGCCGATCCCGGCGAGCGCGCCGCCGAGGCCGAACGCGAACGAGATCGCGCGGTCGACGTCGATGCCCATGAGGCGCGCGGCGTCGCGATCCTGCGCCGTCGCGCGCATCGCCTTGCCCCAGCGCGTGCCCTTGATCAGCCACACCAGCGCGAGCAGCACGGGGACGGTGATCAGCAGCACGATCAGCTTGTCCCAGCCGTAGGCCTGGTTGCCGATGTGGAAGATGGCGCCCGT
This sequence comes from Gaiellales bacterium, assembly GCA_036502805.1. Classification (GTDB taxonomy): domain Bacteria; phylum Actinomycetota; class Thermoleophilia; order Gaiellales; family JALYLC01; genus JALYLC01. The sequence goes on from DASXXY010000411.1 coordinate 5,399, forward strand.
CGGCAGCAGCGCGTTCGAGCTCTTGTAGTCGAAGCCGAAGATCACGCCGATCAGGTTCGAGAGCACGAACGACATGCCGATCGCCGTGATCAGCGGCGCGAGCCGTGGCGCGTTGCGCAACCTCCGGTAGGCGACGCGCTCGAGCGCCATGTTGAGCGACGCGCAGAACAGCGCGGCGCCGACGAGCGCCAGCAGGAGCACGAGGAACGTGACCAGCGCCGGCTGCGAGCCGTCGAGGCCGATCCAGCTCACGGCGATGGTGTAGGTCGCCATCGCGCCCCACGTGAAGACGTCGCCGTGGGCGAAGTTGATCAGCTCGAGGATGCCGTAGACGATCGTGTAGCCGAGCGCCACGAGCGCGTAGATCGAGCCGTTCGTGATGCCCGCGAGCAGCACGAGCACGAACTGCTTCGGCTCGCGCACGAGGTTCTCGCCGAGCCAGAGCGCGACGAAGGCGAGCAGCACGAGGCCGAGAGCCCCGTTGGCGCGCCCGCGCAAGCGCGGAGCGAGCGCGAGGATGGGCCGACGCGCAGTCGAGTCGGACGCCATCCTCGCGCTCCTCCGGTCGTTCTCCGTTACGTCAGCTGCCGGTGGTTAGCCGAGCGCCTTGACGGCGAGTGCTGCCGGCGGGTTGATGACGGTGATGATCTTGCTCTGGCCGCCCACGTACTGGTCGACCGTGACGCCGCCGAGCGACGGATCGCCCGAGGAGTCGATCTTGAACGAGCCGATGACGCCCTTGGCGAACGTCTGGTTGAAGAGGTTCTTCGTGATCGACGCGCGCGTGCCGTTGCTCTTGGCGATCGCGTTCGCGAGCACGAGGTAGGCCTGCGCGCCGTAGGCGGTGTAGGCCTCGAGGTGATCGACCTTGTAGGTCTTCTTGTAGGCGGCGATGAAGGCCTTGCCGGTCGCGTTGGTGAGCGCGTTCGGGTCCTGCCCGCCGATCGTGACGTACATGCCCTCGGCCGCGTCGCCCGCGTCCGTGACCGTCGCCGAGTCGTTGAAGCCGTCGGGCCCGAGCAGCAGGACCTTGTCGTTCGGCCCGAGGACCTTGACCTTGTCCTTGATCAGCTGGCCGCCGTGCAGCGAGACGATGCCGCCCAGGAAGACCGCGCCCGGGTTCTTCGAGGCCACGTTCTGGAAGAGCGACTGGTAGTCGGGCTGGTTGGAGTCCCACTTGTCGTTGCCGAGCACGGTGATGCCGAGCGCCTTGGCGGCGTTCACGAAGTTGTTCGCGATGCCGGAGCCGTAGGCCTCGCCGTCGTTCAGCACGTAGACGCTCTTGATGCCCTTCTGCTGCAGGAACGTCGCGTCGGCGGCGCCCTGGAAGTTGTCCGGCACCGCGACGCGCGCGTAGTTGCGCTTGCCCGACGGGAAGTACTTGCCGGGCTCGCCGGCCACGCCGCTCGGCTTCGTCAGGCCGACGTACGTGTTGGCCGGGCTGACCATGGCGATGCCGCCGCCCGGTGCGCGGTTGATGATCGGCGCGATGATCTCGGCACAACCCGAGTTGAACGTGCCGACGACGCCGAGCAGGTTCTTGACCGACTTGTAGGCGTTCGCGTTGTTCGTGCAGGTCTGCGGATCCCACGAGCCCTTGGCGGCCGTGGAGTCGTCGCAGGACGCGTACGTGATCGTCTTGTCGCCGATCTTGAAGTTCGTCTGCTTGAGCTCGAGCCGGATCGCCGCGACGATCTGGACGGCGAGCGGGCGCAGGGAGCCCTGCAGCGGCAGGTCGCTGGCAATCACGTACTTGCCGTTGCCGAACGTATGACACGTGTTGGGCAGACCAGCCGTGCGGCTTGCCGAGGTGGTGCCAGCGACGCTGCTCGCAGTCATGACCGCGACGGCCATGGCCACGAGCGCGAACGCGACCGTGAATCTCCTCATGCTGTACGTGCCTCCCTTTGTTGGCTGACCCCGCCAGTCGCCATTGTTGAGTGCGGGTTGTACCAGGCGGGGCGGGTGCGAGCAACTGCGCGGATGTGCGAGGGGCACACCCGATGAGGCTGAGACGGTGGGGCGCGCTGCGAGTTAGCCGGCGCGGGCGATCCGCCCTGCCGCCGGCGACCCTCCCCGTTCGGACGGGAGGCCCCGGCCGGACGTTGATGGCGGCGCGGCGGCTTCCGTCGGAGGCTGGCGGCGGAAGCCTGCGACCCGAGCACGAGGGAGCGACGCGACACAGATGCCAGCTCGGCGACCGACCGAGGACGCACCGGCCCGGCGCCTGCCGCGCGCCGGCCTGCTCCGGCCGCGGACGCTGCTCGCCCTGGCGGCGGTCGTCGCGGGCACGATCGCGCTCTCGAGCTCCGTCGGCGACGGCGCGCTGCCGACCGCCTCGCTGCCGCCCTTCGGCGTCACGGCGGGCAGCGGCTCGCTCTCGACCGTCGCGGAGCTCGGCGACATCAACGGCGACCACATCGGCGACTACGCGATCGGCATGCCCTCGGCCACGGTCGCCGGCAGCGCCGACGCCGGCGTCGTCTACGTCTTCCTCGGCCGCTCCGGCGCGCTGCCGGCCGCGCCGACCTCGCTCGACCCCGCCGCCGCGTCCTTCGAGATCGACGGCCACGCGGGCGAGATGCTCGGCTACTCCGTCGCCGGCGTGGACATGAACGGCGACGGGCTGAACGACATCGCGATCGGCGCGCCGATGGCCGGTGCGCCCTCCAAGAGCGGCGGCGGGGCCGTCTACGTCGTCTTCGGCTCCGCGCATCCGGCGACCGTCGCGACGACGGCGCTCTCGCAGACCGGCTACACGAACGCGACGACGAGCCCCGCGACGCCCTCGCCGCTCGGCAGCCGCTACGACGGCTTCCAGGTCAACGCCCACACGGGCATGTCGCTGGCCGCGCTGCCGGACGTCAACGGCGACGGCTTCGACGACCTCGCGGTGGGCGCGCCGGATGCCGACCTCCACCGCCCCGGCGGCGGCGGCGTGGCCGTGCTCTACGGCAAGCCGAAGGGCGTGCACGTGACGCTCAACGACCTCTGGGAGAACGGCTACCCGTACTTCTTCCACGTCGACTACCCGGACCTCGACGGCCAGCACGTCGGCATGAGCGTCGCGAGCGTCGGCGACATGACGGGCGACGGCCAGCCGGACATCGCGATCGGGGCGCCGCAGGCCGATCCGGGCGGGCGCATCGACGCCGGCTCGGTCTGGATCATCAGCGCCCATCTGCCGGCCGTGACGGGCTGCCTGCAGCCGAACCTCGACGCCACCTGCCCGTGGATCAAGCTCAACAACCTCGGCCCCGGGCAGGGCTACCGCATCGACGGCGCGGCCGCGGGCGACCGCCTCGGCAGCTCGCTGGCGGGCGTCGGCGACCAGAACGGCGACGGCATCCGCGACGTCGCGATCGGCGAGGCCGGCGCGTCGCCGAGCGGTCGCGCCGGCGCGGGCGCGGTCGTCGTCGTGGCGGGCCAGAGCACGCAGGCCACGCGCGACCTCGCGGCCGACGCGCCGCTGCAGACCATCGTCGGCGCCGAGGCGGGCGGCGCGCTCGGCTCGTCGCTCGCCGCCGCGGGCGACGTCGACGGCGACGGACGCATCGACATGCTCGCGGGCGCGCCCGGGGAGCAGGGCTCGGCGGGCGCCGCCTACCTCGTGCGCGGCGCGCCCGGGACGACGTCCGACCTCGCCCAGACGACGGCGGGCATCGCGCCGGCCGGCGCGGGCGCGATGGCCGGCAGCGCGGTGGCGGCCGGCTCGGCGCTCGGCGGCTCGGGCGCCGACGCGCTCGTCGCCGCGCCCGGCTCGGGCTCCGCGGGCGCCTGGTTCACGGTCGGCGGCTCGGGCACGCCCGTGCTGCCGCCGCCGCCGGGCACGCCGGTCCCCCCGCCCGTGACGCCGCCGGTCACGCCGCCGGTGACGCCACCGGTCACCCCGCCCGTGACTCCTCCGGTGACGGCTCCGGTCACGCCCGACGCCGGCACCGGCGCAGCGGCGACGACGAGCACCCCGGCGAGCCCGGCGGCAGCTGCGGCCGCGCCGGCGGCCGCCTCGGCGCTGCCGAAGGCCGCTGCCGCGCCGGCCACCGTCAAGGCGAAGGCCAAGGCCAAGAAGCTCCCGCTCTGCCCGCTCAAGCCGGCGAAGCCGAGGTACCACCTCGTCAAGGGCAAGCGCGTCAAGGTCAAGCCCGCGCCGTGCCGCGCGCGGCCGAAGACGACGGCCAAGGCGACGGCGAAGACGACGTAGCGCGGTGACTGGACGACAGCCGATCCGACCAGCACACTGCATGACGGAAGGTGCATACGTGACGACTCGAGGGGCAGCTCGACCGCTATGACGCGCACACGAGGACGACGGATGGTCAGGAAGCCGCGGGCGGCGCTCGCGGTGATCGCGCTGATCGTCGGCGCGGGGGTGTTCTCCTCGAGCGTCGGCATCGGCGCGCTGCCGACGAGCACGCTGCCCGTCTACGGCGTGACGAGCGGCGACGGCTCGCGCACGACCGTCGCCGAGCTCGGCGACATCAACGGCGACCACATCAACGACTACGCGGTCGGCATGCCCTACTCGGACGCCGGCGGCACCGACTCCGGCATCGTCTACGTCTTCCTCGGCAAGGCGGGCGCGGCCACCCCGACGGCCAGCTCGCTGAACCTCGCGGCGGCCTCGTTCCGCATCACCGGCCACGGCGGAGAGCTGCTCGGCTACGCGATCGCCGGCGGCGACCTGAACGGCGACGGCCGCGCCGACATCGCGATCGGCGCGCCCATGGCGGGCCCGCCGGCGAAGAGCGACGGCGGCGCCGTCTACATCGTCTACGGGCAGACGAATCCCACGAGCCTCTCGACGACGACGCTCTCGACCGCCGGCTACACGAACGACCCGACGGCGCCGGCGACCCAGTCGCCGCTCGGCAGCCGCTACGACGGCTTCCAGGTCGACTCGCACACCGGCATGGCGCTCGCCGTCGTGCCCGACGTCAACGTCCACAACAACAACGACGGCAGCAACGGCGCGCACCTCAACGACCTCATCATCGGGATGCCCGACGCCGACCTGCACCGGCCGGGCGGCGGCGGCGTCGCCGTGCTCTACGGCAAGCGCACGAGCGTGCACATCAACCTCTCCGACCTCTGGGAGGCCGGCTACCCGTACTACTTCCACGTCGACTACCCGGCGCTCGACGACCAGCACGTGGGCGAGAGCGTCGCGGCGGTCGGCGACGTGACGGGCGACGGCGTGCCCGACATCGCGATCGGCGCGCCGCAGGCCGATCCGGGCGGGCGCACCGACGCGGGCTCGGTCTGGATCATCAGCGGCAACCTGCCGCAGATCGACGCGGGCTGCGCCAACCACATGCTCGACGCCAGCTGTCCCTGGATCAAGCTCAACGAGCTGACGGCCGCGCAGGGCTACCGCATCGACGGAGCCGCTCCCGGCGACGGGCTCGGATCCTCGCTCGCCGGCGTCGGCGACCAGAACGGCGACGGCATCCCCGACATCGCGATCGGCGCCTCGGCAGCCTCGCCGGGCGGGCGCGCGAGCGCCGGCGAGGTCGTCGTCGTCGCGGGCCAGCACGGCTCGGTCACGCGCGACCTGGCAGCCGCGCCGCCGCTCGAGCGCATCGACGGCGCGATGGCCGGCGCGGGCCTCGGCGCGTCCATCTCCGCAGCCGGCGACGTGGACGGCGACGGCCGCACCGACCTGCTCGTGGGCGCGCCCGGCGAGTCGTCCTTCGCCGGTGCGGCCTACCTCGTGCGCGGCGTCCCGGGCGGCTACACCGACCTCGCGCTCGTGCCCGGCAAGCTGCAGCCGGCCGGCGTCGGCGCGCAGTCCGGCAGCTCGGTCGCCGGCGGTCTCGCGCTCGACGGCGCGGGCGTCGACGGGCTGATCGCCGCGCCCGGGGCGAGCGGCGCGTTCATCGTCGACGGCGCCGGCATGCTGAATCCGCCGATCCCGCCGGTGATCACGCCGCCCGCGGCGCCGATCGCGCCCACCGCGCCGGTCGTCACGCCGGCCGCGCCCGCGAAGCCGGCGACCCCGGCGAAGCCCGCGCTCAAGCTCTGCCCGGTCACGCCGCCGAAGCCGACGTACAAGGTCGTCGCCGGCAAGCGCGTGAAGGTCGCGCCGGCTCCGTGCATCGCGCGCAAGGTCGCGAAGTCGAAGCCGGGAGCGCGCGGCGGGCATGCGATCACGGTCGCCGTCACGGCCTCCCGCTAGGAGGCCCCGCGCCTAGAATCGGCGGCATGCCCGAGAACCCCTACGACCGCCCGTCGGATCCCGCCAAGCGCAACTCGGCGGTGATGACGAACGGCCCCGAGCGCGCCGCGGCGCGCTCGATGCTGAAGGCCATCGGCTTCACGGACGACGACATCGCGAAGCCGTTCATCGGCGTCGCGACGACGTGGATCGAGACGATGCCGTGCAACTTCAACCAGCGCGCGCTCGCCCAGAAGGTCAAGCAGGGCATCCGCGAGGCCGGCGGCACGCCGATCGAGTTCAACACGATCTCGGTCTCCGACGGCGTCACGATGGGCGTCGAGGGCATGCGCGGATCGCTCGTCAGCCGCGAGGTCATCGCCGACTCGATCGAGCTCGCGACGCGCTCGCACCACCTCGACGGGCTCGTCTGCCTGGTCGGCTGCGACAAGACGATCCCCGCCGCCGCGATGGCGCTCGCGCGCATGGACATCCCGGGGCTCGTGTTCTACAACGGCACGATCGCCCCGGGCACCTACGAGGAGCACGACGTCACGATCCTCGACGTCTTCGAGGGCATCGGGCGCTACCTCGGCGGCACCATGACGGCCGCCGAGCTGCACGAGCTCGAGTCGGTCGCGCTGCCGGGCGCCGGCGCGTGCGGCGGCATGTTCACCGCCAACACGATGGCGACCGCGCTCGACTTCCTCGGCATCAGCCCGGCGGCGCTCTCGGGCATCCCGGCCACGCACGAGCGCAAGGCCGACGCGGCGGTCGCCGCGGGCCGCCTCGTGATGGACGTCGTGCGGCGCGACCTGCGCCCGTCGCAGATCATCACGCGCTCCGCGCTCGAGAACGCCGCGGCGTGCGTGGCCGCCACCGGCGGCTCCACGAATGGGGTCCTGCACCTGATCGCGATCGCGCGCGAGCTCGGCATCGACTTCACGCTCGACGACTTCGAGCGCGTCGCCGCCCGCACGCCGATCGTGGCGAGCCTGAAGCCCGGCGGCGACTACGTCGCCACCGACATGTACGACGCCGGCGGCATCGGCCTCGTCGCGCGCGAGCTGCAGAAGCGCGACCTCATCCACGCCGGCTCGGTCAGCGTCGACGGCGGCACGCTCGGCGACCTGGCCCAGCGCGCCGAGGCCACGCCCGGGCAGCAGGTCGTCGTCCCGATCGAGACGCCGATCAAGCCGACGGGCGGGCTCGCGATCCTCTACGGCAACCTCGCCCCCGAGGGCTGCGTCGTCAAGCTCTCCGGCCACGAGCGCACGCACCATCGCGGCCCGGCGCGCGTCTTCGACAGCGAGGAGGACTGCTTCGCGGCCGTCAAGGCGCGCACGCTGAGGAAGGGCGACGTCGTCTGCATCCGCTACGAGGGCCCAGCCGGCGGGCCCGGCATGCGCGAGATGCTGCACGTCACCGCCGCGATCGTCGGCGAGGGGCTCGGCGAGGACGTCGCGCTGATCACCGACGGCCGCTTCTCGGGCGCCACGCACGGCTTCATGGTCGGCCACGTCGCGCCCGAGGCGGCGCGCGGCGGGCCGCTCGCCGCACTGCGCGAGGGCGACATGGTGACCGTCGACGTGGAGTCGCGCGAGCTGCGCGTCGACCTCTCCGACGACGAGATCGCCGAGCGCCTGAAGCACTTCCAGCGCCCTCCGGCCCGCTACACCTCCGGCGTCTTCGCGAAGTACGCGGCGCTCGTCTCCTCGGCCAGCGACGGCGCGGTCACGCGCCCGCTCCCGGGCAGCATCTAGCCACTCGGCACCGCTCGCGGAGCGCTGAGCGACACCGCGCCGGGCTTGGCTCGCGCTGCGAGCTCCGGAGGTCGCGACGCGCACGACAACGCTCCTGGGAGCTGCAGCTAGCGGCTGCGGCGGGACTCGCGGCGCGGCTCGCGCGTGACGCCGGGCGGCGGCTGCGAGCCGGCCTTGCGACGGCCGGCCTGCTCGCGGATGACGCGCATCAGCGTCTCCTCGTCGGACGTGCGCAGGAACTCCGCGGCGGTCTCGTCGAGGTCGGTGATCTGGATCGCGACCAGGCGGTCGCGGCTGTCGTACTCGCCGTTCGCCGTGGGCGAGAGCTCGCGCGTCTTGGCGACGCGTCCCGCGCGGAGCCGGACGTAGCCGGAGCGGGACACCGGGTCGTAGCGCAGGTCGAGCATCCGCGCACACTAGGGCACTGGCTACGGTGCAGAGATGGCAGGCCGGAGCGAGGAGCGCGTGACGCTGCTCGACGGGCTCGTGTTCCTCGCCGAGCTCGTCCTGCTGGCCGTGCTCGCGAGCGCGGGCGCGCGGCTCGCCGACGGCACCGCCGCGAGCATCGCGCTCGCCGTCGCGCTGCCCCTCGCGGCCGCCGTCGCGTGGGGCGCGCGGCTGGCTCCGAACGCCCGCCGGCGCCTGCGGAACCCCGCGCGCCTGACGCTCAAGCTGGCGCTCGTCGTGCTCGCGGCGGCCCTGCTCGCCGCGTCCGGCCTGCCGTGGTGGGCCCTCGCATTCCTGGTCGTCGCCGGTGCGCTCTTCGCGCGCGGCGAGCTCGTGCCTCCGCGCCGGTAGCCGACCGGTGCGCGATCGGGTCTGAGGGTGCACGATCAGGGTCTGAAACCCATCGTGCACGCCGCGAGCTGGTGGGAGTCGCGAGCGCGGCCGGTGCACGATGGGGTCTGACCCGGATCGTGCAATGCCGCCGAGGGTTCCAGCGGCGGGCTGGCCACAGCTGCCCCTCCACCCGGAGGGTTCGAGTGTTGGCGCAGGGGTCAGACCGCCTGCTCCTGGGTGGCGGGTTTCGTGCGTGCTCACACGTCTGCCCCCATGCGACCTGGACACGCGCGGTGGCCATGCGCCGCCGCGCACGTGGCATCGCGTCGCCGGGTATCGCACGGCCCTCAGACGACTCCAGCGACACCGCGACGTTGCCGGCAACCACCGCCATGCGCCGCCGCGCACGCTCCCACGCGGCGCCGGATATCGCACGGCCCCCAGGCGACTGCAGCGCCACCGCGACCGTGCCTGCAGCACGAGACCGTGCGCCGCGCCGGCGCGGCCCGGCCTACCGCCCGTGACACTTCTTGAACTTCTGCCCCGACCCGCACGGGCAGGGGTCGTTGCGGCCGACGTCGCCGCCGCCGAACGAGGCCTTCAGCGAGGGCAGCGCATCGGTCGGCGTGGAGGTCGAGCCCAGATCGCGGGCGGAGCGGATGGCGTCGAGCTCGCGGCGCTCGTCCTCGTCGAGCGTGAGCACGAGCTCCACCGCCTCCGGCTGCACGGCGCGCGGCGGGGTGCCCGCGACGAGCCCGAGGCCCTCGAGCAGCGCGTAGCACTCGTCCTCGTCGAGTCCCTCGCCGTCGATCGGCACGTCGACGCGCGAGGGCGCGACGAGGCGGAAGCGCTCCCAGCGCTCGCGCGAGGCGTCGTCCCGCTCGGCCGCGAGCTGCTGCCGGAACGCGCGTCGTGCGGGCGCGCCGCCGGCGAGCGCCTCGAGCGCCGCGGTGAGCTCGAACGGAAGCCAGGCGGCCCAGCCGGTGTCGATGAGGCTCATGCGCTGCAGCCTAGGGCGAGACATCTCCCGACTCACCCTCTTGAATCATTTGATTCAACCGTGACCATGCTGCCGACTCACTTGATTCAGTGCTCTGGTACTCTGCCGGCGTGCAGGCGCTCGCCCGGAACCCGCTCTACGACCCCCGCTTCGAGCACGACGCGTGCGGCCTCGGCCTGATCGCGCGCGCCGACGGACAGCGCAGCCACGAGATGGTCGAGCGCGCGCTCGCGATGCTGGCCGCGATGGAGCACCGCGGCGCAAAGGGCGCCGACCCGGGCACGGGCGACGGCGCCGGCCTGATGCTGCAGGTGCCCGACCGCCTGCTGCGGCGCTTCTGCCGCGCCGAGCTCGAGCTCGAGCTGCCGCCCCCCGGTCACTACGGCGTCGCGATGTGCTTCCTGCCCAACGACCCGGCCCTGCGGCTCCGCTGCGAGGAGCTGTGCGTGCGCATCGCCGTCGAGGAAGGCCAGCAGCCGCTCGGCTGGCGCGACGTCCCGCGCGACCCCTCGGCGATCGGCCGCCTCGCGCGCGAGAGCGAGCCCGTCGTGCGCCAGCTGCTCGTCGCGCAGGGCCCGCACGGCGACGAGCGCGCGTTCCGCCGCAAGCTGACGGTCATCCGCCGCCGCGTCGAGCTCGCCGCGGCGGCGCGCCGCGTGCCCGAGGCGACGTTCCACATCGCGTCGTTCTCGAGCAGCACGCTGACCTACAAGGGCCTGCTCACCGCCCCGCAGCTGCCGGCCTACTACGCCGATCTGCGCGAGCCCGAGATCGAGACGGCGATGGCGCTCGTGCACTCGCGCTTCTCGACGAACACGCTCGGCTCGTGGGATCTCGCGCACCCCTTCCACTACCTCGCGCACAACGGCGAGATCAACACGGTGCGCGGCAACACGCAATGGATGCACGCGCGCGAGCCGCAGCTGCGCTCCGCGCAGCTCGGCGACGACCTGCCGAAGCTGTTCCCGCTGATCGACGAGCGCTGGAGCGACTCCGCGGCGCTCGACGCCGCCTTCGAGCTGCTCGTGCTCGCCGGGCGCGCGCCCGCGCACGCGCTCGCGATGCTGATTCCCGCCGCCTGGAGCCAGGCGACGCCGATGCCGGACGACCTGCGCGCGTTCTACGAGTTCCACGCCGGCATGCTCGAGCCGTGGGACGGCCCGGCCGCGATCGCGTTCTGCGACGGCCGCCAGGCCGGCGCCACGCTCGACCGCAACGGCCTCCGCCCGTGCCGCTACCAGGTCACGCACGACGGCCTGCTCGTGCTCGCCTCCGAGGCCGGCGTGCTCGACCTCGACCCGGCCGAGGTCGTCGTCAACGACCGTCTGCGCCCGGGCCAGATGCTGATCGTCGACACGGATGCCGGGCGCATTCGCGGCGACGAGGAGATCAAGCGCGCGCTCGCGCGCCGCCGCCCCTACCGCGCGCTGCTCGACGAGCAGAAGATCTACCTCGAGGACATCCCCTCGCCGCCCGTCGAGCCACCGGCCAGGGAGGCGCTCGAGCGCGATCTGCGGCTCTTCGGCTACACGACCGAGGAGGTGCGCGACATCGTCGCGCCGATGGCGCGCGACGGCCAGGAGCCGCTCGCGTCGATGGGCGTCGACACGCCGCTGGCCGTGCTCTCCAAGCGCCCGCGCCTGCTGCGCGGCTTCTTCAAGCAGCTCTTCGCCCAGGTCACGAACCCCGCCATCGACCCGCAGCGCGAGACGCTCGTGATGAGCCTGCGCACGGCCGTCGGCGCGCAGGGGAACCTGCTCGACGAGTCGCCCGACCACGCCCGCCGGCTGGCGATGGCGCAGCCCGTGCTGACGAGCGGCGATCTCGCGAAGCTGCGCGCGCTGCCGCGCGACCGCTTCCGCACCGTCACGCTCGACTGCACGTTCGACGCGCGCGGCGGCGGCCGGGCGCTCGAGCGCTCGCTCGACGCCCTCTGCCGGCGCGCGTCGCGCGCGATCGCGATGGGCGAGGAGATCCTGATCCTCTCCGACCGCTCCGCCGGCGCCCCCGACGCGGCGCCGATCCCCGCCCTGCTCGCGACCGCCGCCGTGCACAGCCACCTCGTGCGCGAGGGCTGGCGCACGCGCTGCGGCCTGATCGTGGAGTCGGGCGAGCCACGCGAGGTCATGGACTTCGCGCTGCTCGTCGGCTTCGGCGCCGCGGCCGTCAACCCGTACGTCGCGCTCGACCTCGTGGCCGCGCAGTGGGCCGCCGGCGAGGTGGGCTCGGAGAGCGCCGAGGACGCGCAGGCGCGCTACGTGCAGGCCGTCGGCAAGGGCCTGCTCAAGGTGCTCTCGAAGATGGGCGTCTCGACCGTCATGTCGTACCGCGGCGCGCAGCTGTTCGAGTGCGTCGGCCTGTCCGCGGACGTCGTCGCGCGCTACTTCACGGGCACGCCGTCGCGCGTCGGGGGCATCGGCCTCGAGGGCATCGCCGCAGACGTCACGCGCCGCCACGAGCACGCGCTGGCCGGCGGCGAGCTCGATCCGGGCGGCATCTACGCCTACCGCCTGCGCGGCGAGCGCCACATCTGGAACCCCGAGATCATCTCGTCGCTGCAGCGCGCCGTGCGCGACGAGCGGCCCGAGAGCTACGCCGCGTTCGCGGCGGCGGCCGACGAGGAGAACCGCCTCGGCGGCGCGCTGCGCGGGCTCGTCGAGCTCGTGCCCGCGGGGGCGCCGGTCGCGCTCGGCGAGGTCGAGCCCTCGAGCGAGATCGTGCGCCGCTTCGCGTCCGGCGCGATGTCGATGGGCTCGATCTCGAAGGAGGCGCACGAGACGCTCGCGATCGCGCTCAACCGCCTCGGCGGCCGCTCCAACAGCGGCGAGGGCGGCGAGGACGCGCGCCGCTCCACGCCCGACGCGAACGGCGACTCGCGGCGCTCGGCGATCAAGCAGGTGGCCTCGGCGCGCTTCGGCGTGACGACCGCCTACCTCGTCGACGCCGACGTGCTGCAGATCAAGGTCTCGCAGGGCGCGAAGCCCGGCGAGGGCGGCCAGCTGCCCGGTCACAAGGTCGACGTCGAGATCGCGCGCCTGCGCCACTCGACGCCGGGCGTCGGGCTGATCTCGCCGCCGCCGCACCACGACATCTACTCGATCGAGGACCTCGCCCAGCTGATCCACGACCTGCGCTGCGCGAATCCGCGCGCCGAGATCAGCGTCAAGCTCGTCGCGCTCGCCGGCGTCGGCACCGTCGCCGCCGGCGTCGCGAAGGCCGGCGCCGACCACATCGTGATCGCGGGCATGGACGGCGGCACCGGCGCCTCCCCCACCTCCTCGATCCGGCACGCGGGCGTGCCCTGGGAGCTCGGCCTGGCCGAGACCCAGCAGGTGCTCGTCGGCAACGACCTGCGCGGGCGCGTGCGCCTGCAGGTCGACGGTGGGCTGCGCACCGGCCGCGACGTCGTGATCGGCGCGCTGCTCGGCGCCGAGGAGTTCGGGTTCTCGACCGCCCCGCTCGTCGCCGCGGGCTGCATCATGATGCGCGTCTGCCACCTCAACACCTGCCCGGTCGGCATCGCGACGCAGGATCCCGAGCTGCGCAGGCGCTTCGCGGGCACGCCCGAGCACGTCGTGCAGTACCTGCTCTACGTCGCCGAGGAGGTGCGCGAGCTCATGGCCGCGCTCGGCGTGCGCCGCTTCGACGAGCTCGTCGGCCGCGCCGACCTCGCGCGCCAGGTCTCCGACGGCGACGCCGGCATCGATCTCGCCGCGCTGCTCGCGACCGCCAGCGGGCCCGAGGGCTCGGCCACGCGCTTCGCGGGCGTCCCGGGCGATCAGCCCGCCGCCCTGCTCGACCGCGAGGTGCTCGCCCTGGCGGGCGACGCGCTCGTGCGCGGCGAGCGCGTGACGGTCGAGCGCGCCGTCCACAACACCGACCGCGCGATCGGCGCGCTGCTCTCGGGCGAGCTCGTGCGCAGGCTCGGCGGCGCCGAGCTCGGCGAGGCGGCGCTCACGCTGCGGCTCGCGGGCACGGCCGGCCAGAGCCTCGGCGCGTGGGGCATCCGCGGCCTCGTGCTCGACCTCGAGGGCCAGGCCAACGACTACGTCGGCAAGGGGCTCTCGGGCGCCCGCATCGTCGTGCGCCCGCCGGCGAGCGCCGGCTACGAGCCGTCGGCGAGCATCGCGATCGGCAACACGACGCTCTACGGCGCGACCGCGGGCGAGCTCTACGTCCGCGGCCGCGCGGGCGAGCGCTTCGCCGTGCGCAACTCCGGCGCGACGGCCGTCGTCGAGGGCGTCGGCCGCCATGGCTGCGAGTACATGACGGGCGGCCTCGTGGCGGTGCTCGGCCCGGTCGGCCGCAACTTCGCGGCCGGCATGTCGGGCGGCGTGGCGTACCTCTGGGATCCGGACGGCGAGAACGCTCGCCGCGTCAACAGCGACATGGTCGCGCTGCGGCCGGTCGAGGACGACGCCGCGCTGCGCGAGCTCGTCGAGCGGCACGGCGAGCTCACGGGCAGCGACGTGGCCGCCGCGCTGCTGGCCGACTGGGACACGGCCGTGACGCAGTTCGTCGAGATCATGCCGCACGACCTGCTGCGCGTCGCC
>DASXXY010000412.1:0-1947 GCA_036502805.1 Gaiellales bacterium
CGTCGAGGAACAGCGCCCCGTCGCTCGCGAGGCGCAGCGAGATCAGCTGCGGGGCGAGCTGCACGGCGGTGTCCTGCACGACCTCGGCGAGCGCGTCGTGGGTCGCGAAGCTCGTCATCAGCGTGACGTCGACCGCGAGCCGCGTGAGGTCGGCGAGCTTGAGGTCGAGGAAGCTCAGGCTGCTGCCCTCGAGCACGGGCGCGAGCGCCTTGACCTGCGAGCCGAAGCGCGTGGCCATGCCGCCGGCGAGCACGACCGCTGCGATCTCGCCGCGCGCGATCGCGGCGCTGCCGGCAGCCGCGAGCTCGTCGCGCTCGGGCGTCCCCGGGCCGGGCAGGGGCTGCACGACGTCGGCCGCCGGGATCTCGATCGCCTCGCCGATGCGGTGCAGCGACTCGGCGTCGGGCGAGGCCGCGACGAAGCGCTCGCGGAGCAGCTCGAACGGCACGTGATCGAAGCGGAAGCGCGTGAGCAGCGCGGCGAGCTCGGCGGGGATCTGCGTGCCGCCGACCTCCATCACGGCGCTCCGTAGCGCGCGTCGCGCCAGGCCAGGGCCGCCTTCAGGCCCTGCGCGGCGACGATCTTGTCGAACTCGCGCTGCTCCGGCGTGTCGGCTGCGTTGAGGATCGCGGAGATGTCGAGGTTCGCGTTGACGGCCTGCCGCAGCCCCATGGCCTCGTAGGCGCGGTTGAGCGCGAGCTTCGTCAGGCGGAGCACGGGCAGCGGCGTCGGCGCGATCTTGGCGACGAGCGCGTCGACCGCGGCCTCAAGCCCATCGGCGGGCGCGACGCGGTTGACGAGGCCGAGCCGCTCGGCCTCGTGCGCATCCACCCAGTCGCCCGTGAAGAGCAGCTCGTTCGTCTTCTTCTGCCCGAGGATGAACGGCATCAGCAGCGACACGGGCCCCGAGCCGTAGCGGATCTCCGGCTCGCCGAAGCGCGCGTCCTCGGCCGCGACGATCAGGTCGCAGGCCATCGCGAGCTCGCACGCGCCGGCCAGGCACCAGCCACTCACGGCCGCGATCGTGGGTCGCGGCAGCGACCACAGCTCCATGCCCAGCGAGACGTCGGTCGCGAGCAGGTCGTGCCAGTGCTCGGCGCCGGCGATGTCGCTCTCGACCTCCTCCGAGAGGTCGAAGCCGGCCGAGAACGCGCGCCCGGCGCCCGTCAGCACGACGACCTTCACGTCGTCGTCCTCGGCGGCGCGGCGGAAGCTCGCGCGCAGTCCCGCGACGAGGTCGCCCGAGAGCGCGTTCAGCTTCTCCGGCCGGTTCATGGTGATCCACAGCGCGGGGCCGCGGCGCTCTTCGAGCACGAGCTCGCTCATGGGCGCTCCTTGACGACGACGAGGGCGTCGACGGCGATCGCGCCGTCGTCCGCGAGGATGAGCGGGTTGATGTCGACCTCGTCGACCTCGGGCCGGTCGAGCGCGAGCCGCGAGAGCGCGACGAGGGCGCCGGCGAGGGCCGTCACGGCCGCCTCGCTCGCCAGCTGCGCGAGGCCGGGGGCCTCGAGGACGAGGTCGCGAGCGCCGGCTTCGTCGAGCGGCGCGAGCGCGACGGCCGCGAGTCCGAGCGCCTCGATCGCACGCCCGCCGAGGCCGACCGCGAGCACGTGGCCGAAGTCGGGGTCGCGCGTGAGGCCGCAGAACGCCTCGACGCCCGCGCCGACCTGGCGCGCCACGAGCACGCGGCCGCCCATGCGCCGGGCCGCCGCGGCGGCCTCGGCCGCGCTCGTGATGCCGAGCGCGACGCCGCCGGCCGCCTGCTTGTGGGCCGGGCCGTCGACCTTGACGACGACCGCTCCGCCGAGCCGCTCGCAGGCCGCCGCGGCCTCGTCGGGGCTCGCGCAGCGCACGCGTTCGGGGAACTGCACGCCGTAGCGCTCGAGCAGGGCGCAGGAGTCGTGCTCGGGCAGCGGGCCCGCCGGCAGCGGCTCGCCCGCGAGC
>DASXXY010000413.1:0-15668 GCA_036502805.1 Gaiellales bacterium
TGGATCTGCAGCGGATGGCCCTTGCGGGTCGGCTTGTAGCCGGGCAGGTCGAGCTTCTGGGGCCAGCGGAACGCCATCCGAGCCTGCAGCACGTCCTTCGGGATGTCGACCAGCACCGGGCCGGGCCGGCCGCTGCGGGCGATGTGGAACGCCTCGCGCATCGTCCGCGGGATGTCGACGGCGCGCTGGACGAGGTAGGAGTGCTTCACGATCGGCATGAAGATGCCGGTCGTGTCGGCCTCCTGGAACGCGTCCGTGCCGATCAGGTGCGTCTGCACCTGGCCCGTCACGACGACCATCGGCGTGGAGTCGAGGAACGCGTCCGCGACCGGCGTGACGAGGTTCGTCGCGCCGGGCCCGGACGTCGCCATGGCGACGCCGACCTTGCCCGTGGCGCGCGCGTAGCCCTGCGCCATGTGGCCCGCGCCCTGCTCGTGGCGTACGAGGACATGCTTGATCTTCGTGCCCGTCGAGGCGAGCGCGTCGTAGATCGGGAGGATCGCCCCGCCGGGGATCCCGAAGCAGATCTCGACGCCGCACAGCTCGAGCGAGCGGATGACCGCCTCGGCTCCGGTGAGACGCTGGCCTTCGTAGGGATTGGGCGGGGGTGCCTCGGCGGAGGCAGCCTGCTGTTCTGCGGTGGACATCGGTCTCTCCCGGTCGTCGGTCTAGTTGGCGGTGGGGTGGAGGGTGGAAAGCGCGCCGGCGATCTCGGCCGCGACCTCGTCGGTCGTCGCGTTGCCGCCGAGGTCGGGCGTGCGCGCGCCATCGTCGAGCACGCCGGTCACGGCGCCCTCGATCGCGCGCGCGGCGGCCGGCTGGCCGAGCTCGTCGAGCAGCAGCGCGACCGACAGGATCGCGCCGGCGGGATTGGCCGTGCCGAGCCCTGCGATGTCGGGCGCCGAGCCGTGGATCGGCTCGAAGATCCCCGGCCCGCCGTCGGCGAGCGAGGCCGACGGCGCGAGACCGATGCCGCCGCTGACGGCGGCCGCGAGGTCGGAGAGCACGTCGCCGAAGAGGTTCTCCGTGACGATCACGTCGTAGGCGCCGGGGCGCTCGACGAGCAGCATCGCCATCGAGTCGACGAGCTGGTGCTCGAGCGTCACGCCGGGATGCCCCTCGGCGACCTCCGTGGCGACGCGGCGCCAGAGCTTGGACGTCGCGAGCACGTTGGCCTTGTCGACGCTCGTGATGCGGCCCGAGCGGCGCTCGGCGATGCCGCAGGCGCGCTCGACGATGCGGCGGATCTCGTCGGCGCTGTAGCTGCACGTGTCGTAGGCGGCGTCCTCGCCGAGGCCGCGGTCGCCGAAGTAGATGCCGCCGATCAGCTCGCGCACGATCAGCAGGTCGAGCTCGGCCACGAGCTCGTCGCGCAGCGGGCTCGTCGTGTGGCGCGTGTAGCGCTTCGCGGGCCGCAGGTTGGCGTAGCAGCCGAGCACGGAGCGCAGCGCGAGCAGGCCCTGCTCGGGGCGCACCGCGGCGTCGTTCCAGCGCGGCCCGCCGACGGCGCCGAGCAGCACGGCGTCCGCGCCCGTGCAGGCCTCGCGCGTGGCGTCCGGGAACGGCATGCCCGTGTCGTCGATCGCGGCGCCGCCGAAGGGGCGCTCGTCCAGGTCGACGGCGAATCCGAAGCGCGACGAGGCGGCTGCCAGCACGTGCAGCGCCGCCTTCGTGACCTCCGGACCGATGCCGTCACCGGGGAGGACGCAGATCCTCATACCCGTCCTTCCGGCCCGCTGTGGTCAGAGCGCCAAGCCCACGACCCCACGGCTGCCGGGAGAACCCTGGCAGCCGATAATCCTTTGGGTCGCGGGTAGCACGTACATGAGGCGCAGCATAGCGACGCCCGGGAGCGGGCGCTGCGGTTGCCGCCGCCGCTCGCTATGATCGAGCTCGCGATGACCTGTGAGACCCTGCGCACCCTGCTTGCCGGCCTCCTCCTCCCCTGTTAGGGGAGCAATCGTGGACATAGTCATCCGTCGCCCCCGTGGCCAAAGGGGCCCCCGCGCCCTCGTGGCACGGGCCCCTCGCCACGGACGCCGCCCTGTCCACTTCCGGGCGTTTGCGCGCAAACGCCCTCGTCCCGTCGGAGGCCTCTAGGCCATGTCCATGCCGCATCACAAGTACCGCCCCTATCCGGGCGTCGAGCTGCCCGACCGCACCTGGCCGGACGCGCGCATCACGAGCGCGCCGCGCTGGGTCTCGGTCGACCTCCGCGACGGCAACCAGGCGCTCATCAACCCGATGGACGTCGAGCGCAAGCGGCGCATGTTCAAGCTGCTCTGCACGGTCGGCTTCAAGGAGATCGAGGTCGGCTTCCCCTCGGCCTCGAAGGCCGACTTCGACTTCATGCGCGTGCTCGTCGACGAGGGGCTGATCCCGGACGATGTCACGATCGTCGTGCTGACGCAGGCGCGCGACCACCTGATCGAGCGCACGTTCGAGAGCCTCGAGGGCGTCCCGCGCTCGATCGTGCACCTCTACAACTCGATCTCGACGACGCAGCGCCGCGTCGTCTTCCGCCTCGACCGCGCCGGCATCCGCGACATGGCCGTGCACGGCGCGTCGCTCGTGCGCGAGCTCGCCGATCGCCGGGCCGGCCTCGGGGACGTGCGCTACGAGTACTCGCCCGAGAGCTTCACGGCGACCGAGCCCGACTACGCGCTCGAGGTCTGCGAGGCCGTCATGGACGTCTTCGAGCCGACGCCCGAGCGCAAGCTGATCCTCAACCTGCCGGCGACCGTCGAGCTCTCGACGCCCAACCTCTACGCCGACCTGATCGAGTCGTTCGGCCGCCGCATCCCGCGTCGCGACAGCGTCATCCTGAGCCTGCACCCGCACAACGACCGCGGCACGGCCGTGGCCGCCACCGAGCTCGCCCTGATGGCCGGCGGCGAGCGCGTCGAGGGCACGCTCTTCGGCAACGGCGAGCGCACCGGCAACGTCGACCTGATCACGCTCGCGCTCAACCTGCTGACCCAGGGCGTCGACCCCGGGCTCGACCTCTCGCGCATCGACGACGTGCGCGACATCGCCGTGCTCTGCACCGAGCTGCCGGTCGACGCGCGCCATCCCTATGCCGGCGACCTCGTCTACACGGCGTTCTCGGGCTCGCACCAGGACGCGATCAAGAAGGGCATGGAGGCGCACCAGCGCTCGGGCGAGACCGTCTGGGACGTGCCCTACCTGCCGATCGACCCGAACGACGTGGGCCGCACGTACGAGGCGATCATCCGCGTCAACTCGCAGTCCGGCAAGGGCGGCGTCGCCTACGTGCTCAAGAGCGACTACCAGCTCGACCTGCCGCGCGCCATGCAGGTGGAGTTCGCGCAGGTCGTGCAGCGCATCACCGACGAGCGCGGGGGCGAGGTCGCGGCCAGCGACATCTGGGACTCCTTCAAGTCCGAGTACCTCGACCGCGAGGTGCCGCTCCAGCTCGACGGCTACCGCATCACCTCCGGCGACGCGGGCGAGCGCATCGAGGCGGTGATCCTGCACGCCGGCACGGAGCACGAGGCGGGCGCGGAGGGCAACGGCCCGCTCGACGCGTTCGTGAAGGCGATCGAGGCGGCGACCGGCATCGAGGCGCGCGTGCTGGACTACGAGGAGCACGCGCTCGGCTCGGGCTCGGACGCGCGCGCCGCCGCCTACGTGCAGGTCGAGATCGGCGAGCAGACGAGCTGGGGCGTCGCGGTGCACCACAGCATCGTCACCGCCAGCCTGCGCGCCGTCGTCTCGGCGATCAACCGCACGCTCGCGATCGCCTAGGACGACCCGGTGACCGCGCACGAGCTCGCATTGCTGCTGGCCGTCGCGGGCGGCGCCGTCTGCGCCGCCCTGGCGATCGAGCCCGCGGCGCGCGAGCTCGGCGTGCCGACGCCGCTCGCCTTCCTGCTCGGCGGCCTCGCGCTCGGCGAGCTGTGGGACGGCTCGCACGCCGCGGCGCGGCCGGGCGACATCGCGGTCTTCGGGACGTTCGCGCTCGTCATCGTGCTGTTGCAGGGCGGGTTCACGTGCGGCCTCAGCGCGGTGCGGCGCCAGATCGCGCCGGTCCTGGCGCTCGGAGTCGTCGGCACGGCGGCCACGTTCGGCCTCGTCGCGGTCGTCGCCCACTGGCTGACGCCGTTCGACTGGACGCAGTCGCTGCTGCTCGGCGCGGTGCTCTCGCCGACCGATCCCGCCGCCGTCTTCGCCGCCGTCTCGCGCGCGGGCGCCGGAGGCGCGCGCATCGTGCGGGTGCTCGAGGCCGAGGCCGGCTTCAACGATCCCGTCGCGATCGCGCTGACGCTCGCGCTCGTCGCAGGTGCGTCGAGCGGGCACATCGCCGCGTCGTCGATCGCCTGGACGACGGCGCGCGAGCTCGTCGTCGGGAGCGTCATCGGCATCGTCGCGGGGGCGCTCGCGGCGCGCGTGCTGGGGCCGCGCTGGCCGACGGTCGCGCTCGCGGCGCCGCTCGCCGTGCTCGCCGGCGCCTTCGCCACGTTCGGGCTCGGATCGCTCGCACACGGCAGCGGCTTCGTCGCCGTCTACCTCTACGGGCTCGTGCTCGGGGACGATGCCGAGATCCCGGACGTCGAGGCCGTCTCGGCCTTCGGCGAGCAGTTCGCAGCGCTCGTCGAGATCGCGATGTTCGTGCTGCTCGGCGTCGCGCTGACGCGCGTGCCGCTCCAGGGACGACTCGTCGAGGCCGCGCTGCTGACGGCCGTGATCGTCTTCGTCGTCCGGCCCGCGCTCGTGTACCCCGCGCTGCGCGCCTTCCGGCGCACGCGCGCGGAGGCGGTGTTCGCGACGGCCGGCGGGCTCAAGGGGGCGGTGCCGATCCTGCTGGCCGCGCTGCCGCTGCAGGCGGGCCTCGCGGGCTCGCAGCGGATCTTCGCGCTCGCGGGGCTCGTCGTGCTCGCCTCGCTCGCGCTCCAGGGGCCCGTCGTCGCGCGGCTCGCGCCCGGGATCGCGGAGGACGCGCCCTAGCTGCGGCGCGCGGGATGGGCGAGCGTCGCGAGCAGGCCGAGCCCGACGAGGATGCCGCCCGAGGCGTAGCGCTCGACGCGGCGCGCGCGTGCGCTCGCGCGCAGGAGCGTCGCGAAGCTGCCGGAGCCGACCGCCCAGACCGAGTCGCTGAGCGTCGCGATGGCGACGAAGAGCGTGCCGAGCACGGCCGCCTGCAGCGCCGCGTGCCCGCGCGCGGGATCGACGAACTGCGGCAGGAAGGCGAGGAAGAAGAGCGCGGTCTTCGGGTTGAGCGCGCTCACGACCACGCCCTGGCGGAACGTCGCACGCAGCGGCCGGCTGCGCGTGAGCGCGGCATCGCCGCCGGGACCCGGGTCGCGCTCGCGCAGGCGCTTGACGCCGAGCACGATCAGGTACGCGCCGCCCGCGAGCTTGAGCGCCGAGAACGCCGTCGCCGAGGAGGCGATGATGGCCGAGACGCCGAGCGCCGCGCCCGCGACGTGCACGAACGCCCCGAGCTCCACGCCGGCGACCGCCGCGAGTCCGCTCCTGCGGCCGTGGCCGACGCTCTGGGAGACGATGTAGAGCACTGCCGGGCCGGGGATCACGATCAGCGCGAGCGCCGCGATCGCGAACAGCTCGAGGGCGGAGAGCGACGGCATCGCGCAAGCCTACGGCGTCAGGCAGCGGCCTCGCTCAGCCGCTCGGCCTCGGCGATGCCCCGCGGCCGGCCGGCACGCACCCAGAGCGCGTACAGCGATCCCGCGATCGCGAGCGCCGCGGCGAGCGATGCCAGCGGGTAGCCGCGGCCGAGGTTGATCGCGAGCGTGAAGGCCACGGCCAGGGCCGCGATGCCGTTGACGACGAGCAGCGTGCGCCTGCCGTCGCGCAGCGAGAAGCGGGCCATCGCGAGCAGGCCGGTCAGGAACGACAGGAACACGGCGACGGCGTAGAACAGCACGAGCTCCTGCTCGCGGCCGCCCGCAGCGCCCACGATCGCAGCGGCCGCGGCGAGGAATGCCAGCACGGCCCAGTACGGCGTGTGGTGGCCGTTCGTGCGACCGAGCGCCGCCGGCAGGATCCCGAGCGGGTTGCCCGGCGTGCGCGAGAGCGCCTTGAGGAGCCCCGGGCCGGCCGCGAACGACGAGGAGGCAGCCGAGAGCAGCAACACGGTGCTCGTGGCCTGGAAGAACGCGTAGGCCGCGCCGTCGCCGGTCGCGGCGCGCGCGATGTTCGCGATCTGGGTCTCGTGCGCGCCCGGGATGCCGACGCCGAGATGGACGGCCAGCGCCGTGAGCGAGAGCGTGAGCAGGCCGACGATCACGAGCGTGAGCGCGAGGGTGCCCCGCCCGAAGCGCCGCCGGTCGCGGTCTCCGAGCTGGCCGAACTGCGCGATCGCCGTGAGCGGCGCCTCGACGCCGGTCGCGAGCGCCATGGCGACGGGGAACGCGAGGATCACGGCCGCGAGCGCGCTGCGCCCGGCGCCGCCGGCGTGCTCTGCGGGCGCCTGGGAGTGGCCGGAGAGCGACCAGCCGCGCACGATCACGACGAGCGCGATGCACAGGAAGGCGAGCGTGAAGAGCGCGAACAGGATGCGCCCGAGATGCCCGAACCAGGAGATCGCGGCGACCAGGACGCAGAGGCCGAGCGCCAGCGGCAGCCGCCAGCCGGCGAGCCCCGGCACGTAGGAGATGATCGCGCTCGAGGCGGCCGACACGCTGATCGCGATCGTGAGCGCGAAGTCCACGATCAGCGCACCCATGGGCGGGAATCCCCACGCGTCCCCGAAGGCCTTGCCGGCCGCGGCGGCGTCACCGCCGCCCTCCGGGAAGCGGGCGATCAGGAACCAGTAGTTGACGATCACGAGCGCGATGATCGCGACGACGACCGCCATCGTCGGCAGCAGCAGTTCGAGCCGGCCGTCGAGCGCGCGCAGCGCCGCCTCGATCGCGTAGGCCACCGAGGAGACCGGGTCGGCCATCACCGCGAACGCGAACGCGGTGAAGAGGAACGGCCGAGAATTGAGCAGAGCGATCCCTCCACCGCCGACCAGACTTCCCGGCACACCAGTCGTCAACCGATCCCGCAGCGATCATAGGTGCACGCACGCTCCAGGATGCGAGGCCGCGTGCCGATAGGCAGGGCATGGAGCTGGTGCAGGGAGGCAGCGGGCAGGTGCGGCGATCCGAGGTCATCGCGGCCCTCTCGCATGCGCTCGACATGACGGAGGGCCATCCCCCCGGCCAGGCCGAGCGCACGTGCCTGATCGGCATGCGCATCGCGTCCGAGCTGCAGCTCGGCGAGGACGACCGCTTCGCGCTCTACTACGCGCTGCTGCTCAAGGACGTCGGCTGCTCCTCCTCCGCCGCGCGCATGTGCGAGCTGTTCGGCACCGACGACATCGCGCTCAAGACCGACGGCAAGCTCGTCGACTGGACGAAGCCCGCGCAGGTCGCGCGCTACACGTCGGCCCACGTGGCGGGCGGCGGCCGCATCGCGCGCGCCCAGCGCACGCTCTCGGTGCTGCGCTCGCTCGTCGCCGAGGGCAAGGCGATCGTCGAGACGCGCTGCGACCGCGGCGCCTCGATCGTCCTCAGGCTGGGCTTCCCGAGCGCGACCGCCGATGCCGTGCGCGCGCTCGACGAGTACTGGGACGGCCGCGGTCAGCCCTCCGGCCTCGAGGGGGACGACATCCCCCTGCTCGCGCGCATCGCCTGCCTCAGCCAGACGTTCGAGGTCTTCTTCGCGACGCACGGCCTCGCGGCCGCCAGGGAGATGGCGCGCGAGCGCCGCGGCCGCTGGTTCGACCCCGCCGTCGCCGACGTGCTGCTCGCGATCGGGCCCGACGACATGCTCTGGACCGATCTCGCGCGCGACGACATCGCCGCGCTCGTGCGCATCCTCGAGCCGGCCGACCGCGTGCTCGTGCTCGACGACGCCGCGCTCGACGACATCTGCGAGGCGTTCGCCGACGTGATCGACGCGAAGTCGCCGTTCACGGCGAGCCACTCGCGCGGCGTCGCGACCTACGCCGGCGTGATCGGCCGCGAGCTCGGCTTCGCGCCCGCGGAGCTGCAGCTGCTGCGCCGTGCCGGCCTGCTGCACGACATCGGCAAGCTCGGCATCCCGAACACCATCCTCGACAAGCCGGCCAAGCTCAGCGACGACGAGTTCGCGCGCATCCGCCTGCACCCCGAGTACACCGAGCGCATCCTCGCCGGCATCCCGGCCTTCGCGGGCATCGCCGCCGTCGCTGCCGCGCATCACGAGCGCATGGACGGCCGCGGCTACCACCGCGGCGTGCCGGCCGGCGAGCTCCACGTCAGCGCGCGCGTGCTCGCGGCGGCCGACGTCTTCGACGCGCTCACGGCCGAGCGGCCCTACCGCGGCCCGATGGATCCCGACGACGCGCTCGCGATCGAGCGCAAGGACGCGGGCCGGGCGCTCGACCCGCTCGTCGTCGAGGCGCTGGCCTCCGGGCTCGACCGGGCCGCGGAGCGCTTCGCCGCGTAGCGCTCGGGCGGGCTCGCGGCGCACGGCTCGCGACTGCCCGGCTGCCGTCAGCGGATGTCGAGCGCTCCGGGCTCGGCCAGGCGGGCGACCGGCAGGCGGTCGCGGAGCAGGTGCAGCTCGTCGTCGCGCAGCTCCTCGAGCAGGCCCGCGTAGACCTCGCGGGGGATCTCGATCGCGCCCAGCGAGCGCAGGTGGGGTGTGACGTGCTGCACCTCGAGCAGCCCGGCGCGGGCCTCGTTGAGGCGCGCGGCGAGGTCGGCGAGCGCGATCTTGGAGGCGTCCGTGACGCGGTGGAACATCGACTCGCCGCAGAACACGCCGCCGACGAGCACGCCGTAGATGCCGCCGACGAGGCGCGCGCCGTCCCAGATCTCGACGCTGTGGGCGTGGCCGAGGCGGTGCAGGTCGAGGTAGGCGGACGCGAGCTCGTCGCTGATCCACGTGCCGTCCTCGTACGCGCGCGGCTCGCGGCAGCCGGCGACGACGGCCTCGAAGTCGTCGTCGAGCGTCGCGCTGAAGGCGCTGCGGCGGAGCGTGCGCAGCAGCGAGCGCGAGACGTGCAGGCGGTCGAGCGGGAGCACGCCCCGCAGCGGCGGCGAGAACCAGGGGACGGCGTCGATCGAGTCGTGCGGCCACGGGAAGACGCCGCGGCGGTAGGCGTCGACGAGCGTCGCCGGCGCGAGGTCGGCGCCGACGCCGACGAGGCCGTGCTCGTCGCCGGCGACCGCGTCGGGGAACGCCCAGCCGCTCGGCGCCAGGGGCGCCGGCGCGGTCGTGCGGAGACCGCTCAGCTCGCGGTCAGCGCCCCTCGCGCATCAGCTTCTGGGCGCGCGGCAGCACGGCGTCGAGCGCCCGCACCGCCTCGTCGATGTGCTCGCGCGTGCAGATCAGGGGCGGCGAGAGCTGGATCACCGGGTCGCCGCGGTCGTCGGCGCGGCAGATCACGCCGGCCTCCTGCAGCTGCGGCGAGAGGAACTCGCGCAGCAGCACCTGGCACTCGGCATCGCTGAACGTCTCGCGCGTCGCGCGCTCCTTGACGAGCTCGAGCGACATGAAGTAGCCGGCCCCGCGGACGTCGCCGACGATCTCGTGATCGCCCTTCAGCCCCTGCAGCTGCTCGGCGAAGTAGGCCTCGTTGGCGCGCACGTTGCCGAGCACGTCGAGCCGCTCCATGATCTCGAGGTTGCCGAGGCCGATCGCCGTCGCGAGCGGGTGGCCGCCGAACGTGATGCCGTGCAGGTAGTACTCGCCGCGCTCCACGAACGGCTCCGCGACGCGGTCCGAGATCAGCACCGCGCCGAGCGGCGCGTAGCCGCTCGTGAGGCCCTTCGCGCACGTGATCAGGTCGGGCTCGTAGCCGTAGCGCTGGCAGCCGAACCACTCGCCCAGCCGGCCGAAGCCGCAGATCACCTCGTCGGCAACCTGCAGGACGCCGTAGTGGTCGCAGATCTCGCGCACGCGGCGGTGGTACTCCGGGTGCGGCGTGAACGTGCCGCCGGCGTTCTGCACGGGCTCCATGATCACCATCGCGACCGTCTCGGGGCCCTCCTGCTCGATCACCTCGGCGACCTCGTCCGCGCAGGCGAGCGAGCAGTCGCCCGACTCCGAGCAGTACTTGCAGCGGTACGTGTTCGTGTTGTTGACGTGGCGGACGCCGTCGATCAGCGGCTCGAAGGGCGTGCGGATCGACGTGATGCCCGTGATCGAGAGCGCGCCCATCGTCGTGCCGTGGTAGGCGACCTTGCGCGCGATGACCTTGCGCCGCATGGGCTGCCCGTTGGCGGCGTGGTACTGGCGCGCCAGCTTCCAGGCCGACTCGACGGCCTCGGAGCCGCCCGAGACGAAGAACGCGCGGTTGATCTCGGGCGGGGCGAGCTGCGCGAGCTTGGCGGCGAGCTCGACGGCCGCCGGGTGCGCGAACGTCCAGTTCGTGTAGTACGGCAGCGTGCGCATCTGCTCGAGCGCCGCCTGGCCGAGCTCGTCGCCGTACGAGTAGCCGATCTGGACGGTGAACAGCCCGCTCAGCATGTCCAGGTAGCGCTTGCCGTGCGTGTCGTAGAGGTACGGCCCGTCGCCGCGCTCGATGATCGGGATGTCGGTGTCCCGGTAGGCGCCCATCGAGGAGAAGTGCAGCCAGAGGTGCTCCTTCGCCTTGCGCTGCAGCTCCGCTTCCACGCCCGTCTCGATCGCCACCGTCCGCCCCCTTCAATCGACCTGCGCACGCTAGCACCGTGGCGTGTCGCGCCTGCACCGCCCCGGCCGTGCTCCGGACGGCCGGCGGGACGCTCCCGACGAGCGCCGGGCGTCGCGCAGGCACTAGAGTCCTCCCATCAGCCACTCGCAGCCGCGGGCGGCGTGTCGGAGGTGTCACGGCATGGCAGTCGACCAGAGCACGCAGAGCGAGTCCGCACGGCTCACCGCGGGCAAGGATCAGTACGTCGCGCGCGGGGTGGCCACGTCGCCGATCTTCGTCGCGCACGCGCACGGCGCGCGCCTGACGGACGTCGACGGGCGCGAGTACATCGACTTCGTCGGCGGCATCGGCACGCTCAACGGCGGCCACACGCCCGAGGCCGTGGTGCGCGCGGTGCAGGAGCAGGCCGAGCGCTACATGCACCAGTGCTTCTCGATCGCGATGTACGAGCCGTACATCGAGGTCTGCCGGCGCATCTGCGCGCTGCACCCGGGCACGTTCGCGAAGAAGGCGCTGCTCGTCAACTCGGGCGCCGAGGCGGTCGAGAACGCCGTCAAGATCGCGCGCTACGCGACGCAGCGCGATGCCGTGATCTGCTTCGACCAGGGCTTCCACGGCCGCACGATGCTCGGCATGACGCTGACCTCCAAGGTCATGCCGTACAAGAAGGGCTTCGGCCCGTTCGTGCCCGAGGTCTACCGCGCCGCCGCGCCGTGGCCCTACCGCGGCATCGGCACCGCCGAGGCGCTCGCCTCGGTGCGCAAGCTGCTCAAGAGCCAGGTCGACCCCGAGTCGGTCGCGGCGATCGTCTACGAGCCCGTGCAGGGCGAGGGCGGCTTCCTGCCGGCCACGCCCGGGTTCGTCGAGGGCCTGATCGAGATCTGCCGCGAGCACGGCATGGTCTTCATCGACGACGAGGTGCAGACCGGCATGGGCCGCACCGGCACCGTGCTCGCCGTCGACCAGATGGACGGCGTCGAGCCGGATCTGGTCGTGTGGGGCAAGTCGCTCGGCGGCGGGCTCCCGCTGGCCGGCGTCTCGGGCCGCGCCGAGATCATGGACGCGCCGCACGTGGGCGGGCTCGGCGGCACGTTCGGCGGCAACCCGCTCTCGTGCGCCGCCGGCCTCGTCGCGCTCGACCAGGTCGAGGATCCGGCCTTCCTCGCGCGCTCGCGCGAGATCGGCGAGCGCGTCGACACGGCGCTGCGCGGCATGCAGGAGCGCCACGCGGTGATCGGCGAGGTGCGCGGCATGGGGCCGATGATCGGCATCGAGCTCGTCACGGATCGCGCGACGAAGGAGCCGGCCAGCGCCGAGGCCGCCAAGGTCGTGTCGCTCGCGCGCGAGCGCGGGCTGATGCTGATGGGCGCCGGGATCTACTCCAACGTCGTGCGCATCCTCGTGCCGCTCGTCGTCACGGACGAGGATCTGCAGGCGGGCCTCGACATCCTCGACGGCTGCCTGTCCGAGGTCTAGTCCTGCTCGCGGCGGTGGCGGCACTCGCCGCCGCCGCCCAGCCGGCGCTCGCCGAACGCCCCGCCGGGCCTCCGGTGCGGCTCGCGGCCGGGCCCTCGGCATTCCCTGCCGCCGTGCTCGACGGCGTCGCGGCGCGCACCGGCTGCAGCGTCAAGATCGTGCGTCCGCTCGCGCCCGGCGCGCTGCCGGGCAGAGGTCAGGACCTCGTCGAGCTGGCCGGAGCGGATGCGGGGCCGCTGATCGCCTCCGGCCGGCTGGCGGTGATCGACGACGGCAGCGTGAACGGGCTCGGCGACATCCCCGGCCGGCTCCGCGATGCCGTGCGCGACGCGTCGGGCGGCCTCCGAGCCGTGCCCTACCTGTGGAGCCCGCAGCTGCTGCTCGCGCGCCGCTCGGTCTAC
Source organism: Gaiellales bacterium (assembly GCA_036502805.1). Taxonomy (GTDB): domain Bacteria; phylum Actinomycetota; class Thermoleophilia; order Gaiellales; family JALYLC01; genus JALYLC01. The sequence goes on from DASXXY010000413.1 coordinate 12,532, forward strand.
GGCGAGCAGCCGCCGACGAGCCTGCGCTCGCTGTTCTCGCGCCGCGGCGCCGCGCGCGCCGCCCTGCCGGACTCGCCCTTCGAGCTCGCGCTGGCCGCGCGCTACCTCGGCATCGGCAACGCGTTCGCGCTCGGCCGCGACGAGCTCGCGGCCGCGCGCGAGGTGCTCGCGCCGGCCGAGCCCCTGCTGCACTTCTACGCGCACGCGGCGACGCTGCGCTCGCTCTTCCGCAGCGGTGCCGTCGATCTCGCGCTCGGCAACCCGGCGATGCTCGGCGACCAGCGCGCGGACGTCGTCGCGGTGGCGCCCGACGAGGGCACCGTCGCGACCGAGCGCGTGCTCGGGATCGTCTCGGGCACGCAGCGCGTGATCTGCGCCCGGCGCGTGGCCGGTGCGCTGCTGGCGCCGTTCGCGCAGGCGCGCCTGGCCGCCGCCCGCGGCCTCGTGCCGGTGCGCTCGGCGACCTGCAGCGCGCTCTCGCCGACGGCCTGCAGCGCGCTCCGGAAGGCGCTGTCCGCGACGCTCGCGAACAGCGCCGTGGCCGTGCATCCGATCGCCGCCGACGGCGTCACGGGCTGGCCCGAGTGGGTCGGCGAATGGGTGCTCCTGCATGACTGATCGGAGATCGGGGCAGCCCGCGGGAGCCTGGCCGGGCCCGCACGGGTTTGGTAGGGTCTCCCGGATGTTCGCCGCGCGCGGCAACGTGCGAGCCCTCGACCGGGCCCGCCGAGTTGGCCGCCACGTCTCCGTCCTCGCGCTGTGCGCCGTGGGCCTCGGCGTTGGCTTGGCTACGCCTGCCCAGGCCGACAACATCGGCGCGACGAAGGCCGAGGCGAACCGCGTCTGGGATCAGATCCAGACGGACGGGCAGCGCCTCGAGGTGACGATCGAGAAGTACAACGGCGCCAAGTACCGGCTCGATCAGACGATGGCGTCTATCCACGAGAACGAGGTGCGGCTCGCGACCGCCCGCGTGAACCTCAAGAACGCCCGCCACGCGCTCAACATCTCGGTCATCAACGCCTACAAGAACCCGCAGCCCGACCCGCTGCAGACGGCGCTCGAGGCCCGCAACTTCGGGCAGGTGCTGGAGCAGTTCCAGCTGCTCGACCGCGCCCAGACCTACAACGCGAGCATCCTCGACGACATCCGCACCTACCGCACGGACGTCGACGCGAGCCAGCGCACGCTCAACCACGAGCGCAACACGCGCCGCGACGCCGTCGCCGAGCTGGCCGGCCTGAAGGGGCAGATCCAGGCCTCGGTCGCGGCCAACAGGGCGCGCTACCGCGGGCTCAAGGCCAAGGTCAGGCGGCTGATCGACGAGCGCAAGCAGGCCGAGATCGCGGCCTCCAAGCGCGAGGCGGAGCGCGTGCGCCTGCTGCAGGCCGCCGCCAGCGACCAGGCCGTCGCGGTCAACGACATCGGCGGCGTGAGCAGCACCAGCACGAGCTCCGGAGCGAGCGCGAGCACGAGCGCCGACTCGACCGATCCCGGCGTCTCGGTCGCCGTCCCGGCCGCCTCGACGGTCGGCGAGGCCGCGGCGAACATCGCGCTCGGCGAGCTCGGCACGCCATACGTCTGGGGCGGCGCCGCACCGGGCGGGTTCGACTGCTCGGGCCTCGTCTCCTGGGCCTATGCGCAGGCCGGCCACGGCGGTCTGCCGCACTACACCGGCTCGCTCTGGAACGCCGGGACGCACGTCTCCGTGTCCGAGCTCGCGCCCGGCGACCTCGTCTTCTTCCACGGCCTCAGCCACGTCGGCATGTACATCGGCGGCGGCAACTTCGTGCACGCACCGCACACCGGCGACGTCGTCAAGATCTCGAGCCTCGCGGGCTACAGCGGCTACGTCGGTGCCGTCCGCATCAGCGGCTAGAGCACGTCCAGCGTCGGCATCGACGCCGTCCCTGCGATGCAGCTCCCGAGGTAGAGCGCGGCTCCGAGGTCGCCGGTCCAGAGCGTGTGGCGGCCGCGCCCGTGTGTCTGCCGCTCGCGCTCGACCTGACCTGCGGTGTGCATCGCGAAGGCGCGGGCGCGCGCCAACCAGTGCTCGTCGCCGGTGCGCTCGAAGAGCTTGAGCAGCGCGTAGCCGTTGCCGGCGGTGCCGTGGCAGAGGCCGGGTCCCTTCGCGAGCGGACCGGCGCGCCAGGTCAGCTCGCCGCCGGCTGCGAGCAGCTCGCTGAGCTCGTCGTCGCCGGGGGCGAGGCCCGCGAGCGACGTGACCATGCCCGGCGCGCCGTGGCACCACTGCGTCCGCAGGCTGCCGCCGGGCCGTGCCGGGTGCGAGCTCGGCCACTGGGCGAGCCCCGCCGCGCGCTGCGCCGACGCGCCGGCGACCGCGACGACGCGCCGCTCGAGCTCGCTGCGCCGCGCGTCGTCCAGCAGCCGGCCGCGCGCGAGCACGGCGACGATGCCCGCGAAGCCGTGCGCCGGTCCCAGGATGCGCAGTCGCCGCCCGGACAGCTCCTGCTCCCAGACCTCGCCGCGCCACTGCGCCCAGAGCCAGTCGGCCGACTCCCGCCAGGCCGCTGCCCAGAGCTCGTCGCCCGTCCGCTCATGCAGCGCCTGCGCCGCGAGCATGGTGCCGGGCGAGCCCGACATCAGCTCGCAGGCGGGGTTCTCGGCGTTCTCGCGCACGCAGGCGAGCAGCCGGCGTGCCTGCTCCGGCGCGGGCGCGAGGCGCTGCGCGACGAGTAGGATCCCCGCCTCGCCCATCCACAGCGACGGCTCGACGCCGGGATCGTCGCCGAAGTCCGGGGCGGCGAGGTAGCGCTCGTGGAGTCCGGCTGCGACCGGCGCCCAGGCGCGGCGGGATGCTCGGGCCAGAGCGAGCGCTCGTCGAACGCGCGCTCGGCCTCGGCCGCGATCGCCGCGATCGCGCCGCGTGCGCGCTGCTCGCTCCAGGGCGCAGCCGCGAGGGGCTCGTGCGCCGCGGGCTCCCACAGCCCGGGCGCCGGCGCGGTCATACGCCCGTGGGCAGCGCGGCCCGGATGCCCGCGTCGTCGGGGACGGGGGCGAGCGGCCTGCGCGTGGCCGTGCCGACGCCGTAGCGGATCGCCGCCGCCGCGCGCATGCCGGTCGGCGACGGGCCTGCTGCGCGGATCGCGCCGAGCAGGGGCACGAGCGGCGCGAAC
>DASXXY010000414.1:0-3829 GCA_036502805.1 Gaiellales bacterium
ACGAGCGCCACCTCGGCGCCGCCGCGGGCGAGCGCGGCGCCGACGTAGGAGCCGATCGCGCCGGCGCCGAGCACGGCGACCCTCACGACAGCTGCTCGGCCAGCAGGCGCCGCTGCACCTTGCCCGTCGGCCCCTTGGGGATGGCGTCCAGCACGTGCACCCGGACGGGCACCTTGAAGGCCGCGAGCCGCTCTCCGCAGTGCTCGCGCAGCGCCGCGTCGCCGACGTCCGAGCGCGTCACGACGACGGCACCGACCGTCTCGCCGTACTTGTCGTCGGGCACGGCGAACGCCACCGCCTCGACCACGCCGGGGTGCGCGAGCAGCGCGTCCTCGACCTCGTGGGGCGAGATCTTCTCGCCGCCGCGGTTGATCAGCTCCTTGATGCGCCCGGCCAGCGAGAGGTAGCCGTCCGGCGAGAGCGAGCCGGAGTCGCCCGTGCGGAACCAGCCGTCGCGGAAGCTCGCGGCCGTCGCCTCGGGGTTGGCGCGATAGGAGTCGACGACCCCCGGCCCGCGCACGCAGACCTCGCCGACTGCGCCGCCGGGCAGCGGCTGCCAGTCGTCGTCGAGGATCGCGATGTCGGTGCCGGTCGCAAGGCCCACCGAGCCGGGGCGGCGAGCGCCCGGCGGCAGCGGGTTCGAGGCCATCTGATGCGCCGCCTCCGTCATGCCGTAGGCCTCGACGAGCGGCAGCCCGAAGCGCTGCTCGAACGCCTGCATGAGCGGCCCGGGCAGCGCCGAGGAGCAGGACCGCGCGAAGCGCAGCCCGTGCCCGGCGTGATCGTCCGCGCCGTCCTCCGCGCGCGAGAGCAGGATGCGGTGGATGGTCGGCACGGCCGAGTACCAGGTCGCGCCGTGCGTCGCGCACTCGCTCCAGAAGGCGCTCGCCGAGAAGCGCCGCGGCGCGATCACGCAGCCGCCCGAGGCGAGCGTCGCGAGCGTCGAGGCCACGAGCCCGTGCACGTGGAAGAGCGGCATCGCGCAGTGGCTCGCGTCGCCCTCGCCGAGCCCGTAGGTCTCGGCGATCGCGCGCGCGGAGGCGGCCAGGTTGCGCTGGCGGATCGGCACGCCCTTCGGCTTGCTGGTCGTGCCGCTCGTGTGCAGCAGCAGCGCGACCGCCTCGGGATCGCGCGCCGGCGCCGTGCCGCTCGCGTCGATCCCCGCGAGCGCGAGCGTCGCGGTCGTCGCTCCCACGAGCTCGATCTGGCGCACGCCGAGCGCCTCGCAGGCCGCGCGCGCGGCGCTCGCCTCGCCGCGCAGGAAGAGCATCGCGTGCGGCTGCAGATCCTCGAGATAGGCCCGGGACTCGTCCGTCGTGTAAGCCTGGTTGAGCGGAGCGGCGCCGGCGCCCGCGGCGACGATGCCGAGGAACGCCGCGACGATCTCGGGGCCGTTCGGGAGGCTCATCGCGACGGCGTCGCCCGGCCCGACGCCGGCCGCGGCGAGCCCGCGGGCGAGCGAGTCCGCGACGGCGCGCAGCTCGCCGTAGCTCGTGCGCTCGCCGCTCGCGGGCTCGACGAGGGCGGGCGCTCCGTCGCCGGCGGTGAGCAGGTCGAGCAGTGCGGCGGGGATCGTCATGCGAGCCCGTGCAGGTGGCGGCAGTTGCCGGCCAGCACGTCCTCGCCGACCGCGACGGCCTGCTCGGCCGTCATCCAGCGGTGCTCGACGCCGCGCGCGAGCACGCGCTCGAGCGCCTCGCGGGCGACGTGCGCCGAGAACCACGCGACCTCGGGCTCGCTCGCCTCGTCGGAGCCGTAGAGCACCTTGGAGGGCGGCGCGACGCCGAGCGCGGTCTCGAGCAGGCGGTCGATCGCGAGCGACGCCCACGGGATGCCGATCGAGAGGTCGAGGTAGACGTGGGGGAGGATCGAAGCCATGAACGCCGCCTCGTCCGTCCAGGGCCAGCCGGAGTGGATCAGCAGCACGGGCTGCTGCGCGTGGCGCTTGAGCAGGTCGAAGAGGCCGGCGGGCCGCGCGTGCGGCACGAGACTGTCGGGATCGCCGCCGCCGGAGTGGATGTGCACGGGGACGCCGACGCTCGCGGCGACCGCGAGCGTGCGCTCGAGCAGGCGGTCGCGCACGGGCTTGGCGTGCGTGCGCGTCTCGCGGAAGCCGTCCTCGCGCCAGCGCACGAAGGCCCCACGGGCGTCGGCGGCGCTCGGCTCGCCGATGTCGAGGCCGGTGCGGTAGGCGATGACCGACTTGAACGCGATGGCGCCCTCGGCCGCGGCCGCCTCGAGGCGCGCGACGAGCGCGTCCTCGAGCTCGTCGTAGCCGGCTGCGCTCGCGCGATCCTCGGCGATCCACGGCTCGATGCGGACGACGCGGTGGACCGGCACGCCCGCCTCGCGCTCGAGCTCGGCCGACGGGATGATCGGCAGCGGGAAGCCCTCGTCGACGACGAGTCCCTCGATCCTCGCGTCCTTCCAGAGCTCCTGCAGATACGCCGTCGGATCGCTGCGCAGGCGCGCCAGGCGCGCGGCGGCGACCGCCTCGTTCGTCGGCTCGCAGCCGAGCTTCGCGGCGAGCCGCGACAGCAATGCGAGCGCGAGCGGGGTCGTCGCCGTGGCGCGCCGGAGCACGTCGGCGTAGCTCGCGGGATCGCCGCCGGACGTGAGCACGCACATGCCGAGCATCGTCACGCGCGTGGCGAAGTCGTCCGCCGGGGCGTCGAGGAGCTCGGCCGTGCGCCAGCCGTGCAGATGGGTGTCGATGACGGGGACGCCGCTGAGGTCGATCATGACCGCGAGGCTACCGGCATTCGGCGCGCGGGTGATCAGGTTGTGGCGGCGGCCCCGCGGCGCGTCCGCACGGCGGCGACGAGCGCGACGGCGGCCGTGGCGAGCGCGATCGTGCCGGCGTTGCCCGCCAGCGCGAGCGCGACGGCGGGCACCGTGAGGCCTGTCAGCAGCAGCAGCTTCAGGTCGGCCTTGCCCGGCGGCCGCGCGAGCGCCCACAGCAGCAGCGCGAGCAGCCCGCCGAAGACGAGGAAGCCCGCGTAGGGATCCGACGCCTCGGTCGCGTTCGCGGCCTGCCGGGCCGCGGCCGATGTCCCGGGTGACATGACGGGGCCGACGATGTCGGGAACCGAGTGCGGGAAGAGGACGATCGAGCCCAGGCCGAGCAGCGCCACGGTCAGCGCGGCGAGCGTCCCGGCGGAGGCCGCGGCCATGACCGTCTGATCCGAGCTGCGCGTGCGCGCGGCCGTGATGAGCGCGGAGAGCGCCGGCGCCGCGAAGACGACGCCGACGAGCCACTGCCCGTGCCAGGGCAGCGAGTCGGCGAGCGGCGTGCCGATGCGCTCGTACGGCAGCACGGCGAAGCCCACAGCGCCGGTGACGAGGCCCGCACAGAGGCCGGTCGCGAGCGCGCTCTCGCCGATCCGCGTGGCGCGCGCCGTGGCGGCCGTGAATGCGGTCGCGAGCCCTGCGAGCGCGAGCGTCCAGACCACGCCCGCGTGCGCCGGGTGCAGCAGTCCGTGCACGCCGCCGTCGACCACCTGGGTCGCGAGCAGGCCGAGCACGAGCGCCCAGCCGGTGGCGCGCACGCCGTGCGCGGCGCCCGGCCGGCATGGCCCGAGGTGCCCGGGCCGGCGTCCGAGCGCGAGCAGGAGCCCGAGGATCAGCATCAAGGGGACGGTCGGGCCGATCGACGGGACGAGCGCGACGAGCGCCGCCGCACAGGCCAGCGTCCCCGCAGAGCGCGCGAGCGTCCGCTGGCGCAGGGCGGCGCCGGCGCACCCGAGCGCGAAGCGGCGGCGCTCGGCCGGATCGCCGATGGCGGCGAGCTCTGCGCACATCGCCTCGCCCCAGGCGCGCTGCGAGCCGG
>DASXXY010000415.1:0-13428 GCA_036502805.1 Gaiellales bacterium
GCGATCGCGGCAAGCCCGCAACAAGCCCGCTACGAGCGGCGGCGGCGGACGGGCTGGAGGTACTCGACGCGCACGACGGCGGCGCGCTTGAGCGTCGTCAGCTCGCCTGCGTGCAGGCCCTCGTAGGTGCCCGACGTCGGCGGGACGTCGCCGTAGTCGCGGCCGACCGCGACCGTGACGTAGCGCGGGCCGACGCGGCGGTCGTGCGTGGGGTCGAACGGCACCGCGCGCACCTCGCCGCCCGGCTCGCGCAGCATGACCTCGACCCAGGCGTGCGTGCCGCCGTCGCCGAGCAGGTGGCCCGAGACGTAGCGCGCCGGGATGCCGCACAGCCGGCACAGCGCGACCATGCAGTGCGCGTAGTCCTGACACACGCCGCGGCCCTCGGCCCAGGCCTCGGCGGCCGTCGTCTCGACGGTCGTGACGCCCCACTCGTAGGTGAAGTGCTCGTGCACCTTCGCGCACACGAGCGCGGCCAGATCGAGGTCGGAGGCACCCGTCGCAAGCAGCTCGTCGGCGACCGCGCGCAGCACGCCGTCGGGCCCCGTCAGCCGCGAGGGCTCGGCGAAGCGGCGATCGGAGCCGATGTCGTCGGGGTTCTCGCTGCCCTCGATCGGGACGTGCGTCTCGACGACGGCCCAGGTCGTGAACTCGACGTGGCTCTCGACCTCCTCGAGCGTGAGGTCGAGCACGACGTTGCCGAAGCTGTCGTAGGAGCGCTCGCTCTCGAGGTTGCACCCGGACACGCGCAGCTTGTGCGTCGTCAGGCGCTGGTGCCCGTGCCAGTCGGGCGGCACGACCATCAGGCGCTGGCGGAGATCGGTGATCGGCCCCGTGTAGTCGTAGCGGAACGTCTGGTGGATCAGGACGGTCGCCTGGCGGACGTTCTGCCAGTCGATCTCGTCGTCGTCGATGCTGCCGAGCGTCGCGATCAGGTCGCCGAGCGTCCCGGCGATCATGCGGGCTGCTCCGCGCGGGCCGGCGCGACCTCGTCCGACCAGACCAGCATCGTCTCGAGGGTAGCGCCGCCGTAGGTCGTCATCATCGCGACGTCGACGGCGTCGCGCCCGTGGCCGATCGGCACCCGGCCGATGCGCGGCGTGTTGAAGCGCGCGTCGTACGTCCACCAGCGCTCGCCGAGGTAGACCTCGAACCAGGCGTGGAAGTCCATGGGCGGGTACGGCCCGGGGATGCCGATGTCGGGCATGTACCCGAACACATAGCGCGCCGGGATGCCGAGCGCACGGCAGAACGTGACGCCGAGGTGCGCGAAGTCGCGGCACATGCCGCCCTTGCGCTCGTAGATCTCGATCACGGTGGTCGTGGGCACGCTCGGCACGCCGTAGGCGATGTGCTCGTGGATCCAGTCGCACACGGCCTGCACGCGCCCGGCCCCGCGCGGGCCGTCGCCGAACAGCTCCCAGGCCTCGCTCGTGAAGCGGTCGGACTCGCACAGGCGGCTCGGCAGGAGCCAGTGCAGGAGCTCGGGCGGGAGCTGCTCGATGCGGTGCTGCACGTCGTCGTCGCCCGGCATGGGCTCCGGGTCGGGCGAGATCCGCACCGTCGCGTCGTACTCGAAGTCGGCGTTCTCGGCCGTGAGGTCGACGCGCCGGCAGACGTTGCCGTAGAGATCCGTGAAGCGCACCGCGGGCAGCGCCGACTCCCAGCGCTCCTCGATGATCGCGTCCTGCACCGAGGAGTGGGGATCGACGAGCACGACGGCGTGCGTGACGGACGCGACCGTGTTGCCCAGGCGGCAGCCGACGTGGAGGTTCATGCTGCCGCGCTTCGGTTGCTGGCCACTCGGGTCCCCTCGCTCACAACAAAAAAGCCCCAGCCTCCGTTGAGAGGCTGAGGCAGCATCGCCTGCGGCGCCCGCCGACCGGCAAGCCCCGCCAGACTAGCGCGGAAGCCGCAGTGCGGCAATGCACGCCGGCCGCGCCTGCGGCCCGTCCGCGGAGATGGAGCCGATGGGGATCGAACCCATGACCTCAGCGCTGCCAGCGCTGCGCTCTCCCAGCTGAGCTACGGCCCCGCGGAGGCCCGAGTCTACCAGGGAGCCGCGAGCTTCCCGGTCAGACGACCTCGCGCTGCGGGACCTGACCCCACAGCTGCTCGAGGCGGTAGAACGTGCGCGCCTCGGGCGTGAACACGTGCAGGACGCAGTCGACGTAGTCGAGCAGCACCCAGTCGCCCTCGCGCTGGCCCTCGCCGCCCTTCGGCAGCAGGCCGTCGTCGCGCTTCAGGATCAGGCCGACGTCCTCGGCGATCGCCTGCACGTGACGCGGGTTCTGGCCCGAGCAGATGACGAACGCGTCGGTGTAGCCGACGACATCCTCCATGTCGAGGATGACGAGATCCTCAGCCAGCTTGTCGGAGCAGATCGCAGCGATGCGATCCGCGAGCTCATGCCCGCGGCTCAGCAGCCGGCTCCAGTCGAGTCCCTCACTCGAGCCACCTTACCACGGGGGATCTGCCACTTACCACCGGTGGGCCGGGCGCCGGCTAGCGGTAGAGGCCCTCGGCCTCGATCAGCTCGCGCACCGGCTCCGGCACGAGATGGCGGATCGGGCGGCCGAGCGCGACGCGCTCGCGGATCAGCGAGGACGAGATGTCGACCTGCGGCATCTCGATGTGCTCGATCGCGGGGTCGATCGGCACGTCGTGCGTGACGCCCGGCCGCCGCGCCACCGCGATCGTGGCGAGCTGCGCCACGCGCTCGGGCCGGTGCCAGGTCGAGAGCGCCGCGTACTGGTCGCTGCCGAGCAGCAACACGAGGTCGTTGCCGGGGTAGCGTGCGCCGAGCTCGGCGAGCGTGTCGACCATGTACGCCGGGCCGTCGCGATCGACCTCGACGCGCGAGACCGTGAGCGCGGGGTTGCCGATCGCCGCGGCCTGCGCGAGCCGCAGGCGCAGCGCGGCCGACTCCGGCGGAGAGGCGCGGTGCGGCGGCATGCCCGTCGGCACCAGCACGACGCGCGAGAGCCCGAGCTGCCACGTCGCCTCCTGGCAGAGCAGCAGGTGCCCGAGGTGCACCGGATTGCAGAGCGACCCGAGCACGCCGACGCGGGGTGCGTCCATGCTCACCACTCGAGATCGTCCGCCTCGTCCTCGTCGTAGGCGGTCTCCTCGGGCGGCAGCGAGAACTCGAAGCGCTCGTCCCCGATCGCGACCTCGTAGCCCGGCTTGACGCCGGCGTGGCGCAGCGCCTCGATCACGCCGAGGCGCCCGAGCTCGATCGACAGCGCGCGCACGCCCTCGGGCGTCGCGAGGTCGAGCTTGTCGACGAGCGACACGACCTCGCGCCCCGCGATGCGCACGATGCCGTCGTCGCGGACGAGGCGGAAGATGCGCTGGCGGGCCTTCGGCCGGTAGAGCAGGAAGTCGGCGAGCTCCTCCTCGCCCGTCACGGCCGAGGGCTCGGCGAGACGGGCCTCCGCGAGCACGCGCTCGAGCGCGCCGCGCAGCTCGGCGACGCCGAAGCCGGTCGCGCACGACAGGCCGAGCACGTACGGCACGGCGTGCTCGTCGCGCGCGACGATGGCGTCGGGCGGCAGGCCGCCCCCGTCCACGGCGTCCGCGAAGGCCTGCACGAGCGCCTCGCCCTCGGCCTCGTCGACGAGGTCGAGCTTGTTCAGCACGACGATCTGCGGGCGCTCCGCGAGGCCGCCGCCGTGCGCCGCGAGCTCGCCGTAGATGGCCGCGTAGCGCGCGCGGCAGTCGCCGAGCGTGTCCTCGGCCTCGGGGTCGATGGCGACGACGTGCACGAGCGCGTAGGCGCGCTCGAGGTGGGCCAGGAACTCGTGGCCCAGGCCGACGCCGTCGGACGCGCCCTCCAGCAGACCCGGCACGTCGGCGACCGTGAGCTGCCGGAGATCGTCCAGCTCGACCGTGCCGAGCTGCGGCGCGAGCGTCGTGAACGGATAGTCGGCGACCTTCGGCGTCGCGTTCGAGATGCGGCGCAGAAGCGACGACTTGCCGGCGTTCGGGAAGCCGAGCAGCGCGGCGTCGCAGACCATCTTGAGCCGCAGCTCGAGCTCGGAGGACTCCCCCTCCTCGCCGACCTCCGCCGTGCGCGGCGCCTGGCGGACGGCGGTGGTGAAGCGCCGGTTGCCGCGGCCGCCGCGACCGCCGCGCGCGATCACGACGCGGGCGCCGGCGTGCGCGAGGTCGGCGATCGGCAGCTCGCCCTCGAGGTCGTAGACCTGCGTGCCGAGCGGCACGTGCACGATCACGTCGTCGCCGCCGCCCCCGGTCGCGCCGCCGCCCTGTCCGTGCACGCCGCGCTTGCCGCGCAGGTGCCGCCGGAAGCGGAAGGCCGAGAGGTCGCGCATGTCGGGGTCGGCGAGCAGCACGACGTCGCCGCCGTCGCCGCCGTCGCCCCCGTCCGGCCCGCCCTTCGGCACGAACTTCTCGCGCCGGAAGGAGACGCAGCCGTCACCGCCGCGTCCCGCCTCGACGACGACGGACGCGCGATCGTGGAAGTCGCCCTGGCCGCTCACGCGGCGGGCGGGTCAGTCCCCGGCCGCGACGGTCACGACGCGCTTGCCGCGGCGGCGGCCGAAGCCGACCGTGCCCGAGACGAGCGCGAACACCGTGTGATCGCGGCCGAGCGCCGCACCCGGGCCCGGATGGAACTCCGTGCCCTTCTGGCGAACGATGATGGAGCCGGCCGGCACGACCTGGCCGGCGAAGACCTTGACGCCGAGGCGCTTGGCGTTGGAGTCGCGACCGTTCTTGGAGGAGCCGAGGCCCTTCTTGTGTGCCATTGCTCAGGCCTCCTGATCGTTCGCGGGCGCGGCGGGCTTCTTGGCCGCGGGCTTCTTGGCAGCTGCCGGCTTCTTCGCGGCGGCGGGCTTCTTGGCCGGAGCGGCCTTCGCCTCCGCGGCTGCGGCTGCGGGCTCGGCCTTCTCGGCGGGCTTGGCGGCGGCCTTCTTGGCCGTGCCGAAGCCGATCTCCTCGATCGTGATGCGCGAGAGGCGGCTGCGGTGTCCGCGCGCCTTCTTCGAGCTCTTCTTGGGCTTGTACTGGAAGACGCGGATCTTCGGCCCGAGCAGGTGCTCGTCGACGCGCGCGGTCACGGTGACCTTCGCGAGGTCGGCGGCGTCGATCGAGACGTCGTCGCCCGAGGTCGCGAGCAGCACGACGGGCGAGAACGTGGAGCCTGCCTCGTGGGCGAGGCGGTCAACGGTCAGGTACTCGCCCTTGCGGACGCGGTACTGCTTTCCGCCGAGCGAGATGACGGCAAACACTGAGAGCCTTCGATCGTTTGGCTAAGGGGCAGAGAAACGCAGCCACGCAGCGGCCGCAGGACGGAAGCATAGCGAACACCCGTGAAACCGGCCCCGCGTCGGCGGCGCCGCGCCGCGCCGCCCGGGGCGCGACGACGGCGCCCCGTTCGAGGGATGACGGATCCGCCGCCCCGGGTGCATCGTTGCGCGATGTCCGATGCCGACGCGCTCGCCTGGTCACAGCCTCCCCCGGACGCGCGCACCGCATCCCGGTTGCTCACGCGCAACCTCGACCTGCTCGCCTGCGCGATCGCCGCGGCGGCGCTGATCGTCGCGCTCACCGTCTGCTCGCCCGTGAGCCCCACCTGCAGCGACTACGGCGACACGGCCTACGTGTCGCCGTGGTTCTCGTTCCTGAGCCACGTCAGCGGCCTCGGGTTCCTGCTCGCCGGGGCGCTCGCGTTCGTCAAGCGCGCGCACCTGGCCGCGAAGATCGGCCTCGTGCTCGCGGTCGCCGTCGTCGGGCTCGGCGGGCAGATCCTGCTCTGGGCGGCCACCGTGCCCTGCGGCTTCCACTAGCCCGGAGCGACTAGCGCCCGAGGATGCGCGAGATCAGGCCCTTGCGGCGCTCGTCCTCGCTCGCGACCGCAGCCGCATCGCGCGCGGCGGTCGTGGTCGTGCGTGCCGGTGCCGCTGCGGGCGCGGCGTCTGACTCCGCCTCGCGCGGGGCGCGAGGCGCGCGCGGGGCGCGTGGCGCCCGCGGCTTGGCCGGCTCGGCCTTCGCGTTCTCGTCGGCGCCGGCCGAGGCCGTCGCGGACGCCCGCTCGGCGCCGGCGCCGTTCGCGCCGCCCGTGCCGGAACCGCTGCGCCGGCGACGCGGACGCGGCTTCGCGTCGCCCGCCGCTCGCGGCGCGCGCTCGGAGCCGGCGCGCGCGGCAGCTGCGACCGGCTCGGCTGCGGCGCCCTCGTCGTGCGCGCCGTCGTCGCCCTCGGCGACGCCGTTCTCGTCGGGACGCGTGCCGTTGCCGCCGCGCCCGCGGCGGCCGCGGCCGCCGCGCCGGCGGCGCCGCTTGGCCGCAGCCTCGCCGTCCTCGCTCGTGCGCGCCTCGCCGTTCTCGTCCGCGCCGGGCGCATCGCCGCCGCCGCCGTCGACGGCCGCCTCGGCCTTCTTGCGCTGGCCGTCGCGTCCGCCACCGCCGCCGCCGTCACGCCCGCCGCCTCCGCCGGAGCCGCCGGACTTGCCCTTGCTGTCGCGGCGCTGCTCGGCCTGGGTGCGGCGCTTCTGGCGGCGCACGCGGCCCTCGACGTCGAGCCGCTCGCCGACACGGCGCTCCGGCTCGAGCAGATCCGAGACCTTGTCGATCTCCTCGCCGTCGAGCGCCTCGACGGCCGGCCGCGGCGCCTGCGGCGCGACCGGGCGCGCGGGCTCGACGTCGAGCAGGGCGGCCTGCGCCGCGAAGCGCGTGGCGCGCTCGATGCGCAGCCGCTGCGTCGTGCCGACGTACGGGAGGCCGCCGACGACCTGCACCTCGTAGCCCGCGCTGAGGCGCGAGACGGCGTCGGTCTCGACGAAGCGGTGCGGCTCGAGCAGCGGCAGGTTGAGCTCGTCGCCGGGCGAGCAGGGCGGCGCCTCGGCGCCGATCTCGGCCAGCGTGCCCTCGGCCAGCACCGCGAAGTGGTCGCGCGGCACGTCCGTGCGGCCGACGACGTCGAACGCGCGCGCCGTCTCGAACTCGAGCTCGTCGAGCCCGGAGCCGCCAGTGCCGATCAGCGTGCGTGCCACGCCGTCCTCGAGCTCGACGCGGAAGGCCTCGCTCTTGGACTCGCCGGCGAGCCGCCGCAGGTTGCGCAGCATGTCGATCGCGAGCGACTCGTCGGAGAGGATGCGCCCGGTGCCCTCGCAGACGGGGCACTCGCAGGTCATGATCTCGCGCACGCCGTCGGCGATGTTCTTGCGCGTCATCTCGACGAGGCCGAGCGGCGAGATCTCGACGACGTAGACCTTGCTGCGGTCCTTCTTGAGCTCGCGCTGCAGCACCTCGAGCACGGCGTCGCGGTTCTTCTGACTCGCCATGTCGATGAAGTCGACGACGATGATCCCGCCGATGTCGCGCAGGCGCAGCTGGCGCACCACTTCGACCGCGGCCTCGAGGTTGTTCTTGAGGATCGTGTCCTCGAGCTTCTTCGTCGTGCCGGTGAAGCGCCCCGTGTTGACGTCGACGACCGTGAAGGCCTCGCCGTAGTCGAACACGAGCGAGCCGCCGGAGGGCAGCGGGACGCGCCGCGAGAGCGTCGAGCGGATGCCCTGCTCGATCTCGTAGCGCTGGAAGAGCGGGCGCTTGCCCTTGTAGAGCTTGACGCGATCGGCGAGCTCGGGCGAGGTGCGCCGGACGTAGGCCAGCACGCGGTGGTACTGGCGCTCGTCGTCGATCACGAGCTCGGCGACGTCCTCGCGGAAGTCGTCGCGCACCATCTGCAGCGAGAGGTCGGGCTCCGCGTAGACGAGCGCCGGCGCCTGGGCGCGCTGGGCGTGGCCGCGGCTGACGCTCCAGAGCTTCTCGAGCAGGCGCACGTCGCGCTCGAGCTCGTCGAGCGACGCGCCCTGGGCCGCCGTGCGCGCGATCAGGCCGCAGTCGGAGACCGTCTTCATCTTCTTGAGCAGGTCGCGCAGGCGGTCGCGCTCCGGGCCCTCGAGCCGCTTCGAGACGCCGACGCCGTCGCCGCCCGGTGCGAGCACCATGAAGCGGCCGGCGAGCGAGACGTCCATCGTCAGCCGCGCGCCCTTGCTCCCCATCGGATCCTTCGTGACCTGGACGAGGACGTCCTGGCCGGACTGGATCAGCTCCTGGATGCGCTTGGAGCGGCGCTCGCGGTCGTCCAGCTCGGGCAGGACGATCTCGGCGACGTAGAGGAAGCCGTTCTTGGGGAGCCCGATGTCGACGAAGGCCGCCTCCATGCCGGGCAGGACGGCGTCGACGCGCCCCTTGTAGATGTTGCCGACGATCGATCGGCGGCCGCGCCGCTCGATGTACGCCTCAGAGAGCTTGCCGCCTTCGACGATCGCGACCCGCACCTCTTGCGGGTCGGCGCTGGTCAGCATGCGCTTGACGTGAGTCATGGATATCTCCGTACCCCGCAGCGGCACGCACGCCGAAGAGCGCGCGAGGCGCGAGGTAAAAGTCGGGGTGAGGGCGCGCGTCCACGCCGTTCAGGGACGCTCCTACCGGTGCGCGCCGCGCACGCACGAGGCGGGCCGCGGCAGCGGGCACGGTATGGAGGATCGTCATCAAGACCTCACAATACCTACTGCTGAGGGGGTGCCCCTCCGCCCGCCGCTTCCGGGCGCTCCGCGACGAAGCGCAGCGGCAGCCGCGCGCGCAGCTGGATCGACTGCACCACGCCGATCGCGGCCAGCACCGTGATCGTGCTCGAGCCGCCGGCCGAGAGCAGCGGCAGCGGGATGCCGGTCACGGGCGCGATCCCGATCGTCATGCCGACGCTGATGAAGACGGACGCGAGCAGCCAGCCGAAGACGCCCGCGCAGATCAGCCGCGCGAACAGCGTGCGCGCGACGGCGATCGCACGCAGCACGCGCCAGAGCACGACGAGGTAGAGCCCGAGCAGCAGCATCGCGCCGACGAAGCCGCGCTCCTCTCCGAGCACCGCGAACACGAAGTCGGTGCGGCGCTCGGGCAGGAAGTCGTTGAGCGTCTGCGTGGCGCCCGACTTGCCGCGCCCGACGAGGCCGCCGGAGCCGACGGCGATCTTCGCCTGCGACTGGTTGTAGCCCTCGCTGAGCGTGTTGCGATCGGGATGCAGGAACGACGTCAGGCGATCCACCTGGTACGGCTTGAGCACCTCCACCCCGCCCGCCGGCAGCGCCCACAGCACCGAGACGGCGAGGATCACCGCGACGCCGCCGAGCAGCGCCATGTGGCGCAGCCGCACGCCCGCGACGAAGAGCACGCAGAGCAGCGAGGCGAGGTACACGAGCGCCGTGCCGAAGTCGGGCTCGACGAACACGAGGCCCGCGGGCAGCGCCGCGTAGGCGATGCAGAGCAGGACGAAGCGCAGCGTCCCGACGCGGCCCGCGTTGCGCGCGATCAGCGCGGCGAGCGCGAGCAGCAGCGTCAGCTTGCCGAGCTCCGAGGGCTGGAACTGGAAGAACGGGAACTGGATCCAGCGCCGCGAGCCACGCGTCGAGAAGCCGAGCAGGAAGACGACCGCGACGAGCGCGATCGTGCCCGCGTAGAGCGGCCACTCGAGCTTGCGGAAGCGCTCGACGTCGAAGAACGAGAGCGCGACGAGCGCGACCGCGCCGAGCGCGAGGTAGATCTCCTGCTTGAGCACGAACGCGGCGCCGCCGGCGCCGGTGCCGATCACGTCGAGGCCGAGGGCCGCGATGCCCGCGAGCGCGAACAGCATCAGCCAGTCGAGCCGGCGCAGCCGGCCGAACGCGCTCACGCGGCGCGTGCGGCGCAGCTCGCGCGCACGCACCCGCTCGCCTGGGATGAGCACGCTCGACATCAGGTGGAGGAGTCCACGACGGTGCCGAGGTTGGGTCTCGCTGTCTTGAAGACCTTGGAGTAGAAGTCGAGCGCCGTGAGCGCGCCGGCGACGCCGCCGTGCCCGCCGCGCTCGATCACGATCGCCGTCACGTACTTCGGGTCGATCGCGGGCGCGTACGAGGCGAAGACGGCGTAGTCCGGCTCGTGCAGGCGCTGGGCGGTGCCGGTCTTGCCGGCGACCGGGATCGCGAAGTTGCCGAAGACGGGCGTCGCCGTGCCGTTCGGCTGGTGCGTGGCGCGCATCAGCCCCGAGCGCACGGACGTCAGCAGGCTCGCTCCGATCGCGATCTTCCGCCGCGGCGGCGCGGGCTGGATGCGCGTCGGCTCGCCCGGCGACTGGATCGCGTTGACGACGTGCGGCGTCACGACCGTGCCGCCGTTCGCGATCGCGGCGTAGCCGACGGCGAGCTGCAGCGGCGTGACGTTGAGGTTGCCCTGCCCGATCGAGAGGTTGATCTCGTCGGCCGCGTTCCAGCTCGAGTCGAACAGCCAGTTGGGGTCGTAGCTGTCGAGGCGCGGGTTGGAGAAGTTGTCCTTGTAGAAGGTCGACTTCCAGTGCGGATCGGGCAGCAGGCCCGGATCCTCGCCGACGATGTCGATGCCGGTGCGGCTGCCGAAGCCGAAGCGGCCGGCCCAGCTCTGGAGCGGATGGCCCTGCTTGCCGCCCTCGCGGAAGATGTCGTCGCCGAGCTTGTAGAAGTAGGTGTCGCAGGAGCGCTCGAGCGCCTCGGTCAGGTTGATGCGGCCGTCGAACGTCGTGTCCCAGTTCCTGAACGTCTTGCCGTAGTAGTTCGCGCGCGGCTTGCAGCGCAGCAGCTGGCTCGGCTCGATCAGGCGCTCCTTGACGGCCGCGATCGCGACGAACGGCTTGAACGTCGAGGCCGCGGGGTAGCGTCCGGCGATCGCGCGGTCGAGCAGCGGGTAGTGCGCCGGCTCGCCGCCCTTGCGCGTGATCCTCGCCAGCTGCTTCTGGAACTTCGGCTTGCGGTACGAGACGAACCAGTTCGGGTCGAACGTCGGGAAGGAGGCCAGCGCGCGCACGGCGCCCGTCTTCGGGTCGAGCGAGACGATCGCGCCGGCGTCCGCGCCGGTCGAGGCGTTCGAGCGCACGCCGTAGGCCAGGGCCTGCTCGGCGGCGCGCTGCGTGTCGAGGTCGATCGTGAGGCGCACGTTGCGCCCGGGCACCGGGGCCTTGACGTGGCGCACGGCGCCCGTGGGCTGCCCGAACGCGTCGACGGTGACCGCGTCGATGCCGTCCGTGCCGCGTAGGAAGGCGTCGTAGCGGCGCTCGACGCCGCTCTGGCCGATCACGTCGCCGCGGTGGTAGTCGTGGAAGCGCGGATCCTTCAGCTGCTTCGGGCCGATCTCCGAGAGCTGCCCGTAGATGTGCGCGCCGAGCGTGCGGTACGGGTAGTAGCGCAGCGGCACCTGCGCCACGGAGAGGCCGCGGAACGTCGCGGGGTTCTCCTGCAGGTACCACTTGAGCTTGACGTCGATGTCCGTCGCGAGCGTGACCGGCGCGACGGGGTCCTGGCGCAGCTGGCGGTCGACGCGCTCCCACAGCGGGCGCGGCTCGAGGTCGAGCATCTTCGCGACGCGCAGCAGCAGCGCGTGGCGCTGCGCGCTGTCGCGCACGGCGCCCGGATCGAGGTCGAGCTCGTAGGCGACGCGGTTGCGCACGAGCACGCGGCCCTTGTCGTCGAGGATCTCGCCGCGCGGCGCGCGCACGACGACCTGCTTCTCGTGGTTCGACGCCGCCTGTGCCACGAACGTGCGCGTGTTCAGCACCTGCAGCGCCCACAGCCGCAGGACGAGCAGCATGAAGAGCACGACGACGGCCACGCCGAGCGTGCCGACGCGCAGCTGCAGGCGGCCGTGCGGGCGCGGCGGCAGCGCGGGATCAGACGGCGGCTGGGACATCCGGCTCCGGCAGGGGGTCGAACTCGGGCAGCTCGGGCAGCTCGGGCAGCGGGAACTGCCGGCGCGGCGGCGCCTTGACGCCGAGCGCGCGGCGCAGCAGCGCGAGCAGCGGGATCGCGAACAGCACGCTCGCCGCGGGCGCGGCCGCCAGCTGCACGCCGAACGCGCGGCCGAGCGCGCCGTCGCTCCCGAGCATGAACGCGATGCCGCCCTCGGCGATGCGCACGAGCGCCGTCGCGAGCGCCACGAGCAGCAGGCTGCGCACGGGCGCCGGCGGGCGCAGCTTCTCGCCCGCGAGGCCGAGGCAGTAGCCGGTCGCGCAGTAGATCAGCGCGTCGCGGCCGAGCGCGTGCTGGGCCAGCACGTCGAGCGCGAGCCCGGCGCCGAACCCCGCCAGGCAGCCCGCCTCGGGGCCGCGCGCGAGCGCGAGGCCGCAGACCACGATCAGCACGAGGTCCGGCGCCCCGGCCACGAGCGAGAGGTCGGACGCGACCGCGAGCTGCAGCAGCACGGCCAGCGGCAGCGTGACGGCGACGACGGCGACGTCGCCCGCGATGCGCCGCGCGCTCACGGCGTCGCCGTCCCGTGCGAGGTCAGCACGAGCACGTGCGAGAACGCGTCGAGATCGACGAGCGGCGTGACCTGGATGATCTTGACGAGCGCATCGCCCGGGTCGTTGACCTGCGTCACGACGCCGATCGGGATGCCCTGCGGGAGCCGCGACTGGAAGTGCTCCTTGGAGTCCTGCCAGCCGCTCGTCGAGACGACGTCGTTGACGGCCACCTGGTAGCGCTTCGGCACGTCGTCCAGCTCCAGCGAGCCGGAGTCGCTGCCCGGCCGCACGAGCCCGTTGGCCTGCCGCAGCGGCACCTGCGCGCCGATCGCGAAGTCGGGGCTCGTGATCAGCGTGACGACCGAGCTGTTCGCGTTCGCCCGCTCGACGATACCGACGAGCGCCGCGCGGTCGCGGTCGATGCCGACGACGACGGCGTCGCCCTTGGCGATGTCGTCGGCGCTGCCGGAGTCGATCAGCACGCGCACCGCGTCCGGCTCCACCGGGCGCCCGATCACGTCGGCCCCGCGCACGGTGTAGCCGTTCAGCAGCGCCGAGAAGCGCGGGTTCTTCGTGAAGCCGAGCATCGTGCGGTAGTCCGCCTGGTCGGCCGTCTGCTGCTGCAAGCGCGCGATCTCGACCGCCTGCTGCTGGTTGATGCGCTGCAGGCGCTGCGCCTCGTCGCGCGCGTTCGCGAGGCCCCGGCCCCAGCCCCAGAGGTCGCGGAACGGCCGCGAGACGCGCTGCACGGCGGCCGAGAGCGGCACCGCCGCATCCGCCACCGAGCCCTGCGCGCGGTGCAGCGGCCCGTCGTCGACCTCGCGGTACCACGCCGTGAGCAGCCCAAAGGACGCGGCGATGAGAAAGCCGAGCAGGATACGGCGACGGATGACGCGGTCGATCGTCATCGAAAAGGGGAAACGCGCCGGGCACCGGCGACCTCGGCAGGGCGAGGCGGCCACCATCCGGCGGGACGGTCGCGCCATTCTACCCCTGCAACCTGTGAATGAAGCGGCGAGCGGCGGTAGGCGATGGCGGCGCTGCAGTCTCCTGATGGCTGTGCGGCCCCATCTCGGTTACTTGGCGTGGAGGGTCCCCGCAACACGGGGGTCAGGCCCGCAACGTGCGGGTCAGGCCCGCAACGCGCGGGTCAGAC
>DASXXY010000416.1:0-2020 GCA_036502805.1 Gaiellales bacterium
CGCGCGCTCGATCGCGCGCGGGCCACGACCGGCCTCGCCGACTCGTTCCATCACGCGCTCGACGGCGCACGCGAGACGGCGGCGCTGGCCCCCACGCATTGGCGCAACCAGGGCGACGTCGAGCGCTACGCGCGGGCCGCGCAGCACGTCGACTACGCCGTGCGCAACGTGCGCGTGCTGGCGCGCGCCGCGCGCACGGCGCTCGAGGCGGGCGACGAGATCCCCGACGGTCTCGTGGCCGCCATCCGCCAGCTGAGCGAGGGCGTGCGCGGGCTCCAGGGCGAGCTCGCGCACGAGAGCAGCGGCATCGCCGGCATCGAGGCGACGCTGCAGGCGGCGGGCCGGGCGACGCGCACCCTGGAGCAGCGGCCGAGCCTGCCCGTCAACGTCATGATCGGGCAGATCCGCTCGATCGCCGCCGACCTGCTCGGCGCGCTCGGCATCGAGCGCCAGGAGGCCGTCAAGCATATCCGCGCGGCCGTCCGCCAGTTGCGCTGACCGGCCCTCAGCGCGCGGCGTCCACCGCTCGCCGGGAGCCGCGGCCGACGTGCGCCGCGGTCGCGAGCGCGAGCGCCGCGGTCAGCGCGAGCAGGAGCGGATAGCTCGCGACGCCGGCCGCCAGCGCGAGCGCGTAGGGCGCCGCGAAGCCGACGTAGGTGAGCGCGTAGTAGACGGCGGTGAGTCCCGCGAGGGCGTCGTCGGAGGCCATGCGCTGGACCTCGATCAGCCCCGCCACGAGGCAGAGCCCGTAGGCCGCGCCCAGGATCACGGCGCCCGGCACGAGCAGCCAGACCTGCTGCTCGTGGGCCGTGACGGCCGCCAGCACGAGGCCGGCCGCGAGCACGAGCAGCCCGGCGACGGCCGCGCCGATGCCGGCGCCCCGCGCGTCGAGCCGCCGTGCGAGCGGCTGGATCAGCACGCCCGAGAGCGCCGTCAGCGTCGTGACCACCGCGGCGACGGCGATGGCGTCGTGCACGTGGCCGGCCCCGACGACGCTCGGCATGAGCGCGAACGCGATCGCCGGCGCGGCGAAGACCCACGGCGCCATCGGCGCCACCACTGCGAGGAAGCGCGTGCCGCGCACGCCCGGCACCGCGAGACGCAGCGCACGCCCGCCGGCGGCGACCGTCTCCGGCACGCCGCGCAGCGCGATCAGCACGACGACCATGAGCGCGATGTGCGGGACGTACGGGACGCGACCCGGCTGCGGCGCCCACTGCGCGAGCAGGCCCGCCACGAGCGGCCCGAGCCCGAAGCCGGCGGTCATCGCGATCGCGGCACGGCGCGCGGCGTCGTCGCGGGTGGCGAGGCCGATCGGCGGCAGCGACGTCTCGCGCACCCAGGCCGTGCCGGCCGCGAAGACCGCGCCGCTGCTCACGCCCGCGAGCAGTCGCCCCGCGAAGATCAGCGGGACGCTGTGGGCGCCGGCGACGAGCACGACGCTGGAGAGGATCCCGAGCGCCGAGGCCGGGATCACGACGGCGCGCCGCCCGCGCACGTCCGACAGCGGCCCGGCGAGCATGAGCCCGGGGATCAGCCCGAGCGCGTAGACGCCGAACATCGCCTCGAGCGTCCCGGTGCCGAGGTTCAGGTGGTGCCGGTAGACGAGCAGGAGCGGCGAGAACTGGTTCGCGCCCCAGCCGGTGCCGAAGAGCACGGCGACGGGCGCGAGCCAGGCGCGCGGCTGCGCCTCGGGTGCGCTCATCATGTGGCAATCCTTGCGGACCTGCGACTGGAGGACGATCGATGAACGAGCACGAGCGAGCAGCGGGCGCGATGGCTTCGCCCGCGGCGGATCCGCCGGACGGCCTGCCGCGCTACCGCATCCTCACGGGCGTCGACGATGACGCGTTCTGCCACCGCGTGAGCGCCGCGCTCGAGCTCGGCTACGAGCTCTACGGCAGCCCCGCCGTGACGACGAGCGGCAGCACCGTGATCGCCGCCCAGGCCCTGCTCTGGCCGGCGATCTAGCAGGAGACGAGCGCGACGCGCGCGCCCTAGGTCGTCAGCGCCGAACGGA